>JBDKHD010000125.1:0-12242 GCA_039797885.1 Pseudomonadota bacterium | reverse complement strand
CCACAACTACACGGAATGTCACACTCTTTCCCTACACGACGCTCTTCCGATCTGGCGAACAGTTTGGCTTTCAAGGGCTGAGGATTAATCTTCGCGTTTAAATTCAGCGTCGAAGACTTGTGGGCGGTTTTTTGGCAGCTCAGGCGGCCTAATATCTTCCTCGCTGGCAAGATCGGTGATGTCTTTTTCGCCAAAGCTTGAGCGGTTATAAAAAGTTTGCGCCTGCTGCTGCGTGAAAAACTTACGCGCCACCATACCGACCATGATCTTACGCACCCAAGGTAAAAGCATCACCAACCCCAAGGCGCTGGTGATAAAACCTGGCACAATCAGCAACACGCCCGCCACACCCAAGAGCACACCCTGCGCCAGCTCACGCGCAGGTAACGCGCCTTGCTGCAAGCGGGAGCGCATACTGGCTAGCGTGATAAAGCCCTGCACACGCAGCACCATCATCCCTAAAATCGAGGACAGAAAAATCAGGCCAATCACCGCCAGCGCGCCGATCTGAGCGCCCACTTTAATGAACACTACTAGCTCTAAAATGGGTAGCAGAAGAAAAATAAAAAATAGCGGCACGGATTCCCCCTTAAGCCTAAAAACAAACAGCGAGCTTATGCTCGCTGCTTTATGGGGGTAGGAAGGCAAATATCAAGGACGTTAGCCGACTTGCAGCTCGGCCACTTCGGGGAATTTTTTTTGCCAGTCTTCAATCAGATAGGTTTGATCTATGTCCCAAGGGTGAAAGCCTGTTTTGAAAAACAAGCGCATGGAGTGCAGGTTATCGCGCAGTACGCCTTTTTTTCCCCAAAAAAAGCGCGTGGCTTCAATCCACTCACGCGGGTTGGGGAAATGTTTTTGCGACCACAAGCACAGCATTTGGTAATAAGCGATGCGCGAAAACAGCCCGATAATGGAAATAAACATCACACGCTTGCGCAAAGTTTCGTTGTTGACCTTCAACCGATACAAGTCAAAAGCCACGGCCTTGTGCTCGATTTCCTCCACCGCATGCCAAATCAGCATGTTGCGAATGGTTGGGTCCACTTTGTCAAAAATTTCAGGGTTCTTTAGCAAAAACTCCGCCATCGAAGCGGTAAAATGCTCCATAGCCACAGTCAATGCCAGCTGGCGCTTGCGCCCCAGTTTTGTTTTCAGCCAAGTAATACGGCGCTGCAAGCGGGCGGCAATGGTATCCATGGGAAAACCCATATCATTGATGGCTTTATTTAACCCTTCATGCGACATACCGTGATCCGCTTCCTGGCCAATAAAGCCACGAATCTGCGCCAGTAATACGGGGTCTTGAACTTCGTTTTGATAATTACGCACCGAGTGAATAAAAAAACGCTCACCATCAGGAAAGAGCGCCGAAAGCGCGTAGAAAAAGGTGCTGATCAATGAATTGTTGTTGAAACTGTATTGGTTTAACGGGGTTTCGGTATCAAATTTCATGCGCCTAGGCTTGATATCGACTTGGATATTATTTTTTTTGTAAGTCATGGTAACGCTCCTTTAGTGGCCAGAAAAAACACTCTGGCAGGGGCATTACTATGGCACAGCGCGTGTTAGAGGAAAGGTGCGCAACCGACAATAGCAGGCATAAAAAACGGCCAACTTGGCCGTTTTTTGCTCAATGAGGCTGTAAGCAGGGCGTCGGGGCGGGGCGGCCGTAGTAGTAGCCGCTCAGCGCCTGCACATGCGCCTGCCACAGCTCATCGGCATCGGCCTCTTGTTCAACGCCGTCGGCCAAAACATCGATGTCCAAGTTGTTGGCAATTTGCACCATCGACTGCACAAAAAAGCGTTGATCTTGGGCTTGTGCGAGATTGCGGCTAAAACTGCCATCGATGCGTAAATAGCTAATCGGCAAACGGCGTAAATACGCAAAGGCCATGCTGCCCGTCCCAACCTGATCCACCCCTAAACGCACGCCGTAAGGTCGGATTTCTTCTAAAAAATGTTGCAAGCTCGGCTCGATGCTGGCTAAGGCCGCCTCGGGCACTTCAAAGGCAAGGCGTTTAGCGGCTTCAGGGGCGTCATCCAGCCACTGCACCAGCTGGCGCAGTAGGGTTTGATCCAGCACCGAAGCCGCCGACAGATTCACACAGCAGCATAGGTTTTTGGGTAAATCCACTTCGGTTAAATAGTGCAGCACCTTACGGATAATCAACGCATCGAACTGCGCCGACAGGTGATGCTGCTCCACCATGGGCCAAAAACGCCCTGCGCTGATAATTTTTTCATCCAAGGTAATGCGGCTGAGCACTTCCACCTGTATCGGCTGGCCTTGTTGGTCGAAACTGGTATGAAACAACAGCTGCAAGGCTTCGTAATGCAACACATTAAGCAGCAAGGCGCGCCATTCGCTGGCGGTGGGCTCTTTACTACCCTGATCATCCTGATAAAGCACAAAGCTGGCACTGCCCTGCTGCTGAGCCTGACGCAAGGCGGCGTCGGCTCGACTGAGCGCACTGCTAAGCACATCGCCTTCTTGATGCAAAAACACCGCACCGATATGGAAATCCATGCGGTTGCGCGCACTTAAAACACTGGTGGCCAGCTCGTCGATCAGCGTTTGGATGTAATTCATGGCCTGCACGCGTCCAACGCAGGGCAAATACAAGGCAAAATCCGCTCCGCTGCGTCGTCCGACAAAAGCTTGATGCAGGCTTGCTGTCCACAGTTGCAGCTGGCGCGCCAAGGTCGCAATCAAGTCGTCCGTCGCTTGCCGCCCTTGCTCTTGGTTGAACTGCGCCAAATTATGCAACTGCAACAGCAACAATACGCCGCTGTGCTCTTGCACATCCTTAAATACGGTATCCATACGCTGGTCAAATCCACGACGATTGAGTAGCCCTGTGGGATTGTCGGTGAAGGTTTCAAGGCGCAGTTTTTCAGTCAGTGCCGCCTGCTCGGAGAACAGCGAACGCAAACGCTGCACCATCTGATTCATCGCCAACACCATGTGCCGCAACTCGCGTGTGCGTGGAATGTGCTCTTGGATTGGCCACTGCCGCTCAGTAATGGCCTTAGCTTGTTTTTCCACTTCTTGCAGCGGGCGCAGCAGCCAGCGCAGCAGCCATTGCACCCCAAGCAAACTCAGCACCAGCACCAAGCCGTACCACATAAGCTCGGTGCGAATCAGCGTCCACAAGTCTTGATAGGCAATGCCTGTGTAGCTGCTGACCGTTACCGTACCCATGCGCTGCCAACCCTGCATCACATCGGTTTGTGCGGGCATGGCGGCAATGGGCAGAAAACGCGCCAGCCACAGCGGTGATTGTTCCGCCGCTAAAGCATCCATATTGCGCTTATACAGGCTCTGGCCGTTTACCTTTTGAAACTCAATACTGGCAAAAAAACCACGGTCATAGAGCGCGTCAATAAGACGCAGCTGCAAGGTTTCATCGTCGCTAACTTGCGACAGCGCCAAGGACAGCGCACTGGAGGCATCGTAGGCACGGGCATTGAGCTGTTCCTCAAACGCATGACGAGCATTGGTAATGGTCAGCAGTAAGCTGCCTATAAAAAGTACGATTACCAGAAAACTCGTCAGCAAAGAAAATTGTTGTCTTAAGCTCATAGCCCATCCTTTTTTGTTATAAATCTAAACCCAACTTGTGCATGCGCACGCGCAAATCCGTCCACAGGTCGAGCTTATTGGGATTCCCCATACGCACGCCTTCGCCCTTCATGCGCTCCAGCCACATACCTTCGGCATTAAAACTGTATACAGGAACCAAATCGGAGCGTTTATCGGCGCTGGCGATAATACCGATAAGGTTATCCAGCACCAGCGGCACGGCATCTTTAGTGGGGAAGTAGGTTAATACCATATGCGCTTCATTTAAACGAATGGCTTTTACATAGGTAATACGCAGCTTGTCTCCGCCCACGCCTAAATGGCGCAAGGCGTGGTATTTGGCAATAACAAAATCTTCGCAGTCGCCGCCGTGCGTGCTTAACGCTTCGTAAGGCGTGGCCCAATAATCGTCTTTTCTCCAATGTCTTAAATCGCTGACAAAACGAATTTCGGCATTAAAAAAGGCATTGACCTCTTTGAGCTTGGTTGCCTCATCGGCGTCTTGCAGCTGTGGAAATAGCGCTTGCCAGCGCTGCACACGCGCCTGCGCACCCTCGCCAAAATCGCGCAAAGCTTGTTGCACCAAGGCATCGGGCACGACTTTGAGAGCGCTGGCTTGCACCAGGTAGCCGAAAAGCCCAAGGCCAAAACAACCCAGCGCAAAAAGTGTATTTTTTTTCGCCAATAACGCCATAAAAACCAGTACAATGCCCGCAACGGAATACAGCATAGCGTAATAAAAGCAGAACTCACCTTATGACGGACACCCCTTTAAGCGCGACTGAAAAGCTGCGCCAACACTTCTCTTCACGCGTATTGCATCAGGTTCGACAAGTCGTCGAGCTGTGGCAACATCTACCCGAGCTGAACTGGAGCGAACAAAGCCTCAGAGGCTTTGCCCAAGGCGCACAAAAGCTGTTGGAATTTGCCGAACGCTTTGAAGCACAAGAGCACAGCAAACTTAGCCTAGAGCTTTTGCAAGTCTTTGCCACGCTCAAGCCCAATCAAGCGCCAAGCTCCGATCAGCTCGATAAGCTCAACAGCCTTTTGATTGAATTAAGCCGCACCAGCTTGCGCCGCAAAGACGACAACGACAGCACTCCTTTTCGCGAACGTAAGCCCGTCTATTTGGCGCTAAAAAACACCGTGCAAGCCGAGCTTATGGCGAGGCAAATGCACTATTTTCGGCTGCGCTCCAACGTCTACAGCACTCCAGAGCAGCTGCACGAAAATCTCGAGTTGCGCCATCCTGCGACGCTGGTGATTGGTGTGCATTTTGGCGGCGAATACCAAGGCCTTGCCTTAGTGCAAGAGCTGCAACAGCACCGCGACGAGCCCCTACCTATTATTTTTGTTTACCAAGATGAACGCCCGTCTTTGGCCGATCAGCTCAAGCTGATGCGCGCAGGCGGCATAGGGCTTTACCCCAGCAGCCAAATTCACAACATTATTGATGAGCTGGAGAAAATTCTAGACACCACGCCCGAAGCGCCCGCCAAAGTTCTGGTGGTGGACGACTCTCAAGCGCAGCTGCACTACAACACTAAAATCCTCAATCAAGCAGGCATACTGACCGAAACCTGCGCGCAGCCACTTGAGGTGCTTAACAAGCTCAGTACTTTCTCCCCCGACTTGATTTTGCTCGACATGTATATGCCGCAATGCACAGGGGTTGAGCTGGCGCGTATCATTCGCCAACACAAGGAATACCTGAATTTGCCCATTATTTTTTTATCGGGCGAAGAAGATAAACAGCGGCAACTCGAAGCCATGGCACAGGGCGCAGAAGACTTTTTAACCAAACCCACCCAGGCCGACCATCTGGTGGCCACGGTGCGTAACCGCATTAAACGCGCGCGCCAGCTACAAAAACTCATTGCCTGCGATAGCCTCACTGGCCTGCTCAATCACACCCACATTTTGGGTGCGCTGCAAAACCTGCTCAAACGCGCAGGCAGCACTCCAGTGTGCTTTGCCATGGTGGACATCGACCACTTTAAAAAGGTCAACGACACCTACGGCCACCCTGTGGGCGACCAAGTGATTCGCAACCTCTCGTTATTTTTGCGCCAACACTTACGCCGCCAAGATCCCATTGGCCGCTACGGTGGCGAGGAGTTTGGCGTGGTCTTATTTGATGCCAACGAAGAGCAAGCCGTGAAGGTGCTCGACAGCATTCGCTCAGGCTTTGCCAACTTGCAGCACGACGCCAAGGGCTTAAAAATTACCTTCTCCTGCGGCATTGCCCAATGGCGCGGCGAAGGCGAAAGTCTAAGCGAATTGGTTGCGCGCGCCGACCAAGCGCTCTACGCCTCTAAACACAATGGCCGAAACCGTGTAACGGGCGCAAGTACACTGGACGCTGGCTGAGTTTTTCGGCAAACTCTCGCCCCTAAAAATCACCCCCAAAGGCAGGCATCATGGCGCACATATTGGTATTGCAAGGGCCAAACTTGAACCTCTTAGGCACAAGAGAGCCGCACATCTATGGCAGCACCACACTGGCCGATATTGAACGCAGCCTACAAAGCCAAGCTTTGGCACAGGGCCTAAGCCTTGAACAATTTCAAAGCAACGCCGAGCACGAACTGATCAACCGCATCCATGCGGCGCGCTTAGACGGCACACAATTTATTGTGATCAACCCCGGTGCCTTTACCCACACCAGCGTGGCACTGCGCGATGCTTTGGCTGGCGTCGCTATTCCTTTTATCGAAGTGCACATCTCCAACGTGCATAAGCGCGAAGCGTTTCGCCACCACTCCTACTTTTCCGACCTTGCCCAAGGCACCATTGTCGGCCTAGGTGTACAGGGTTACGAGCTGGCACTGCAAGCGGCCATACAGCAGCTAAAAGGAGCGCACTGATGTCTTGGCTCCAAATTCGTGTGCACGCCAAAGCCGATCAAGCACAAGCCCTAGAAGATGCGTTGCTGGCCTGTGGCGCGCTGTCCGTCACCCTACAAGACGACGCCGACCAGCCCATTTTAGAGCCAGAGCTTGGCACTACCCCTGTTTGGGACGAAACCGCCATCATTGGTTTATTTGAAGCCAACCAAGACAGCGAAGCGCTCAAAGCCGCTCTTCAAGCCAATTATTACGGCGAACTGCCGCCCTTTAAGCTGGAAATTCTTGAAGACAAAGACTGGATTCGCGCTTGGATGGAAGACTACCACCCCATGCGCTTTGGCCAGCGTTTGTGGGTTTGCCCAAGCTGGCGCGAGCCGCCTGAGCCTCAGGCTGTCAATCTCATGCTCGACCCAGGCTTAGCCTTTGGCACAGGCACACACCCAACCACCGCCCTGTGCTTGGAGTTTTTAGATCAAGCCGTCACAGGCGGTGAACTGGTGGTCGATTACGGTTGCGGCAGCGGTATTTTGGGTATAGCCGCACTGCTTTTAGGTGCCAAAGACATGCTTGGCATCGACATCGACCCCCAAGCCTTAATGGCCACCCAAGACAATGCTCAGCGCAACGGCATCGACGCCGCACGCTATCAGGTCTATCTACCCAACAAAGCCCCGAAAGCTCAGGCCGACATCACCGTTGCCAACATTTTGGCAGGCCCTCTGGCCATGCTCGCCCCCGATATTGCCGCCTATACGAAAAAAGGTGGAAAATTAGCCCTTTCAGGGCTTTTGGCCGAGCAAGCACAAAGCGTCAGCGACTGCTACAGCCAGTGGTTTGACATGAACCCCGCCAAACAACAAGGCGACTGGGTCGTATTAACTGGAATTAAACGTTAAGGATTTTACATGGCCGTTCAGGTTACGCGCTGCCCACATTGTCAAACCAGCTTTCGTATTAACGACGAACAACTCGCCGCTGCACGTGGCATGGTGCGCTGCGGCTCCTGCTTACAAGTATTCAAAGCCGCCGACTACTTCCTAAACGCCAGCGCGCAAGCCAAGCCCCAAGCGCCCGCTGCCAAACCCCAAGCGCCCAACGCCCAACGTCCAGCACCAGCCGCGCCTGCTACCAAACCCCAAGCGCCCAACGCCCAACGTCCAGCGCCAGCCGCGCCTGCTACCAAACCCCAAGCGCCCAACGCCCAACGTCCAGCGCCTGCCGCCCAGCCCCAAGCGCCAAGCCCTAAGCCCCAAACGCCCAACGCCCAACGTCCAGCACCAGCCGCCAAGCGCCCAGCAGACGAAGACGATTTTGGCCTGATCCACGACGACATGGACAGCAAGCTCGACGGCTTACTCAAAGCCCCCAAGCCCGCTTACAAAGAGTCACGCATCGACCTTGATCTGGATGAATCCATTTTTTCTCTGGAAAACATCGATCCCGACTCTTTCGATGCCAAAACCATCCAGCACGAAGACGACCAAGACAGCAATCTCGACGAATCCTGGGCCAGCGCGCTGCTGGATGACGAACCCCAAACGCCTGCCGCCAAGCCCAAAACGCCTGCCGCCCAACGCCCAACGCCATCCGCGCCTGCCGCCAAGCCTCAGTCTGTCTTTACCGACGACTTCAATTTCGATCGCCCCGCCCCCGAAAAGGACGATTTCCAAGGTTTTCTGGACGAAGAACTAGAGCTGGATGTTCCCACTGGCTTTAACCTCGGTGGCGATTTGTACGATCAGCCGCAAAGCGTAACGCAGGGCCTCAAATCTTCACATTTTCAGCTGGAGCCTGAGCCGCTCAAGCTGCACGATGACCGCACAGCTCAACGCTCGGCGCGCGCATGGGGATGGCCATTGGCCTGTCTTGCACTAATCCTTATTGCCTTGCTGCAAGTTTTAGTTTTTCGTTTTGATCACCTCAGTCGCACACCATCGTGGCGACCTTTCTATGGCCAGGTCTGTAAATTGACAGGCTGCACCCTGCCCAAGGTGCAAAACATTCAAACCATCGGCTCGCAAAACCTCGTCGTGCGCGCCCACCCCAGCTTAAAGGGCGCGCTGATGATCGACACTTTGCTGCTCAATAAAGCCGACTACGAGCAGCCCTTCCCTGACGTGCAGTTGGTCTTTAAAGACCTGAACGACCGTGTGGTCGCCAGCCGCCGCTTTAGCCCCAGCCAATACCTTCAGGGGGAGCTAGCAGGGCAAAGCGATATGCCTGCGCAAGTGCCTGTTCACATTGCTTTTGAAATCCTCGACCCAGGGGCAGAAGCCGTCAGCTACGCCATTACTTTATTGGCAAATCAATAGGCAAAAGCAAAAAAACAACAAATTTTCTCCTTTATTCAAACAGGGCTTCTGGGTATCATACCGCGCCTTTAAAGCGTGCATTTTTTAACCAAAAGTAAAGTTTCTGTATGCCCCATATTGGCCCCTACCAGCTCCCCAATCCTGTGGTGTTGGCTCCGATGGCGGGAGTCACCGACCGACCCTTTCGTCAGCTTTGCCGTAAGCTGGGCGCGGGTTTAGTAGTGGGTGAAATGGTGTCTTCCGCCATCAGCACGCGCGGCACACGCAAGACGTTGCAACGCATGAATCACGATGGCGAGCCTGAACCCATAGCCGTGCAAATCGTCGGTGGCGACCCTGAAACTTTGGCCGAAGGTGCACGCTTTAATGTTGCCAATGGCGCGCAGATTATTGACATCAATATGGGCTGCCCCGCCAAAAAAGTGTGCAACAAAGCCGCAGGCTCGGCCTTGATGAAAGACGAAGCCTTGGTCAAAGATATTTTGCAAGCGGTGGTCGAGGCCGTGGATGTGCCCGTTACGCTTAAGATTCGCACAGGCTGGAATCCAGAGCATCGCAATGGCGTGCGCATTGCGCAGCTGGCCGAGGCGGTAGGTATCGCCTCTTTGGCGGTACATGGGCGCACACGCGCTTGTGCCTTTGGCGGTGAAGCCGAATACGACACCATCCGCGACATCAAAGGCAGTGTGAGCATTCCTGTTTTTGCCAACGGCGACATCGACAGCGCCGCCAAAGCCTTTGCGGTGATGCAGTACACAGGCGCAGACGGCGTACTCATTGGCCGAGCGGCGCAGGGTAAACCGTGGATTTTTCGGGAAGTGGCGCATTACTTAGCCACAGGTGAAGCCTTACCCGCACCCGATATCGACGAAGTAGAACAAATTTTAGTGACCCACCTTGAGGATCTGTATGATTTTTACGGTGAGTTTTTAGGGCCTCGCATCGCGCGCAAGCACGTGTCTTGGTACCTAAGTGACTATAACGACAGCCATTTTCGCCAGGAATTTAACCGCCTCGAACAGGGTGCGCAGCAGCTTCAAGCCGTGCGCCAGTGGTTCGCAGGCAAAGCCAATAAGGAGGCGGTAGCATGAACCCAACAATGAACAACGTATTAGACAGCAATAGGAAGAGTGAAGTGAGCACTTCTCAAGATTTACAACAATTTTTACGCGCCCCCTTAGAACCCACCCACACTCTGCGTGACAGCGTGGAAAAGGCGCTACAAAACTACTTTGACCATTTAGACGGCCAAGACGTGGTTAACGTCTACGAGCTGGTGCTGTCCGAAATCGAAGCACCTCTGCTTGAAACCGTAATGAAATACACCCGCGACAACCAAACCAAAGCCTCTGAAGTGCTGGGTTTAAACCGTGGTACGCTGCGTAAGAAACTAAAACAATACGGCATGCTTTGAGCCTTTTGGTACATGGCCTAGCCACTAGGCCGTGCATTTTTCAGCTAAAGTCATCAGTCAGTAATCGGATAGCCATGAGCACACATATTCCCGCCAATACCGTTCCACCCGCTGTTACCCCCGTTCGCCGCGCGCTGTTAAGCGTATCTGATAAAAACGGCATCGTTGAATTTGCCAAAGCCCTGCACGCGCAAGGCGTAGAAATTCTCTCTACCGGTGGCACTTACAAACTTCTTATCGACAACCAAATTCCAGCGGTGGAAGTGTCGGATTACACGGGTTTTCCGGAAATGATGGATGGCCGCGTGAAAACGCTGCACCCAAAAATTCACGGCGGTATTTTGGGCCGTCGCGGCCAAGACGATGACGTAATGGCCGAACATGGCATTGGCCCGATTGATTTAGTCGTGGTCAACCTGTATCCCTTCGCGGCAACCGTTGCCAAGCCTGATTGCCACCTGCCATTAGCTATTGAAAACATCGACATCGGCGGCCCCACCATGGTGCGCTCTGCCGCTAAAAACCACGCCTATGTGGGCATTGTGGTGAGCACCGAGGATTACGCTCGCGTACTTTCTGACCTGAAAGAAGTGAACGGCCTACGTTACAAAACCCGTTTCCATTTAGCGCTGCGTGCCTTTGAACACACCTCTGCCTATGACGGTATGATTGCCAACTACTTGGGCACTATTAATCAAGAAGCAGAAGCGCTTAGCGCCGATGAGCGCGTGCATTTTCCACGCACCTTTAACACCCAATTTATCAAAGCCCAAGACATGCGCTACGGTGAAAACCCTCACCAAAACGCGGCATTCTATGTGGAAGTCAACCCAGCCGAAGCCTCGATTGCCACCTCCAAACAATTGCAAGGCAAAGAGCTGTCTTACAACAACGTCGCCGATACCGATGCTGCGCTGGAATGTGTGAAATCTTTCGTGAAACCGGCCTGCGTGATTGTAAAACACGCCAACCCTTGCGGTGTGGCCGTAGTGCCTGATGACGAAGGCGGCATTCGTAAAGCCTATGACTTGGCCTACGCCACCGACAGCGAATCGGCCTTTGGCGGCATCATTGCCTTTAACCGTGAGCTGGACGGCGACACCGCTGCCGCCATTGTTGAGCGCCAATTTGTCGAAGTGATTATTGCGCCCAAAGTCAGCCAAGCCGCCATTGATATTGTCGCCGCGAAAAAGAACGTGCGCCTGTTAGAGTGCGGCCAATGGCGCGGCAAACGTGCGCACGGCTTTGACTACAAACGCGTTAACGGCGGCCTATTAGTGCAAGACCGTGATAACGGCATGATTACCACCGAAGAATTGAAAGTCGTGACCAAACGCGCTCCCACTGAAAAAGAGCTGCACGATTTAATCTTCGCGTGGAAAGTGGCCAAATTCGTTAAATCTAACGCCATTATTTATGCCAAAGGCCGTCAGACCGTAGGCGTCGGCGCAGGCCAAATGAGCCGCGTAAACTCTGCCCGTATCGCCGCCATTAAAGCCGAACAAGCGGGGCTTGAAGTGCAAGGCGCAGTGATGGCCTCGGATGCCTTCTTCCCCTTCCGCGACGGCATCGACAACGCCGCCGCCGTGGGCATCACCGCCGTGATTCAGCCCGGTGGCTCCATGCGCGACCAAGAGGTGATCGACGCCGCCGACGAAGCGGGCATTGCGATGGTATTTACCGGCATGCGTCATTTTAGGCACTAAAAGGCTGGGCGCTGGGTGCTTGGCGCTAAGCGCCAGAAACCTAGCGCAGTTCAATGTTTGTACGAGCAGGCAGATTTCTCACGGCACAAGGCCGTTCGTACAAAACCCAGTTTGCGCCAGATGTTCGGCTCTAGGCTCCCAACATACAACCAAAGAATTTTTATGGATGTTTTAGTTATTCATAGGTGTAAGGATTTAAACGCAAACCTGTAGGCCCCTCTTCCCTTACCTCGCAGATATTGAAAAAGTGCTCATGAGAGGTAATCAAGTTTTTGAAACCATTAGGGGTGTCGGCTTTGATGTGGTAGGTTTCTACATCAAATTTAAACCAAAGATTGGGATTCAGACCCGGTACCTTTTGCAAATGAGTTTTAT
>JBDKHD010000124.1:0-10510 GCA_039797885.1 Pseudomonadota bacterium | reverse complement strand
TGGGCAATGTAATTTTGCCACCCTTAATTAAAAGTTATTTCCCGCTGCGTATTGGTTTGCTCAGTGCCGCTTATATTTCTTTAATCCAAATTGGCACTATGTTGCCTGCGCTTTTGGCCGTACCTTTAACCAGCCGTTATGGCTGGGCACAGGCACTGAGTTTTTGGGCATTCCCTGCGCTTGTGGCTTGGTGCTTTGCTCTGGTGTTGCGGATAAAAAACCTTCAACCTGATTTTATCGTAGGGGCGCAAACGCCAGCGGCGGCTGTGGTTATGTGGCGCTCGCCCATGGCTTGGGGGCTGGTATTGATGTTTGGGATGACCTCTTTAATTAGCTACGCTATGTTCACTTGGCTGCCGTTGCTTTTGGTTGAGGCGGGTGCCAGCGCTGAATTTGGCGGGGCAATGGTGGCGCTTTTTGCGGCTTTGGGGTTGGTGAGCTCGTTGTTGATACCTTGGGCAGCGACGCGCCTGCGTAATCCTTACCCTTTGGTGCTTTTGTGTTTGGCGGCCTACGCTGTGGCTTTTCCCGCTTTGATGTTTTCACCCTTGAGTTATCCCATTTTGTGGGTGGTGCTGCTTGGCCTTGGGCCATCGACCTTCCCGTTGGGGTTGACACTTATCAACTTGCGCACCTGCTCGGCGGCGGTGTCGGCTTCGCTATCGGGCTTCGCTCAAGGGATCGGCTATTTGTTGAGCTGCTTGGGGCCTTTGCTTCTGGGAGTGTTGCGCGATTTCGGGCAGGGTTGGGTGTTGCCGCTGAGCTTCTTGAGTTTTTGTGCCTTAATTATGGCGGTGGGTGCTTGGCCGATTTGTCAGCCAAGCTTTGTGGAGGATAGGCCGTCGTAGTGGCTGTTACTTGGTGAGCCAGTTTTAGGTTTTTTAGCTGTGCAACTTGGTGCAAGCAAAGAGGGTGTTTTCCAGCAGCTTGGCGCGAGTCATGGGGCCGACACCGCCAGGTACAGGGGTGATAAAGGCGGCGCGTTCGGCGGCGGCAGCAAAATCCACATCACCGACCAGTTTGCCATTAGGCAAACGATTGATGCCTACGTCTATCACTATCGCACCTTCTTTTATCCATTCGCCTTTGACTATGCCGGGTTTGCCTACGGCCACCACCACTATGTCGGCGCGACGCACATGCTGTTCTGTGTCTTTGCTAAAGCGATGGCAAGTAGTCACGGTGCAGCCTTTTAAGAGCAGTTCCAGCCCCATGGGGCGGCCAACTATATTGGAAGCGCCGACAATCACCGCATTTTGACCATGAAAATCAATGCCCGTGCTCTCTAATAAATCCACTACACCAAAAGGCGTGCAGGGGCGCAGCAGCGGAATACGTTGTGCTAAGCGGCCAATATTAAAGGGGTGGAAACCGTCCACGTCTTTTTTAGGGTCGATGCGCTCTAAAATTTCTTCCGCGTGCAAGCCTTTAGGCAGGGGCAGCTGCACGAGTATGCCGTCCACCTCAGGGTCATTATTCAGACTGTCGATTAGGTTCAGCAGCTCTTGTTGTGATGTGCTGGCGGGTAGATCAAAGGCTTTGCTAAGAATGCCGACCTGTTCGCAGTCTTTGCGCTTGTGTGCCACATAGACTTCGGAGGCGGGGTCGTTGCCGACAAGAATCACGGCGAGGCCAGGCGCGCGCAGCCCTTGCTCGGTGCGAGCTTGAACCTGTTGCTGAATGGTGGCGCGGATGGCTTTGGCTCGGGCGTTGCCGTCGATGAGTTGTGCGGGCATGAAATAACCTTTAACAAAGAAGGGAGTAATAAGGCGCGCGATTTTCTCACGGCTTAGATTGAAACTCAATTTAGCCTGCGTTTATATCGGTGTGGACAGGGCGGATGCTGAAGTCGTATGTTTTTTATGCAGCTTGTTGTTTTTGTTAAATTTTTTAAAAAAGTGTTGACGAGTAAAAGGTCGCTCTATATCATGCGCCGCACTTGCTAGGGAACACCTTGGTAAGTATGTGTCGGGGTATAGCGCAGTCTGGTAGCGCGTCTGGTTTGGGACCAGGATGTCGGGAGTTCGAATCTCTCTACCCCGACCATTTTTCTATCTAAAAAGCCATGCGCCCGTAGCTCAATCGGATAGAGCACCGGCCTTCTAAGCCGGGGGTTGCAGGTTCGATCCCTGCCGGGTGCGCCAGCACTCAGCAAGATATGGTGGCCGTAGCTCAGTCGGTAGAGTCCAGGATTGTGATTCCTGTTGTCGCGGGTTCGACCCCCGTCGGCCACCCCACTTCTTATTTCCTCTTTGTTTTCATTCGTTTTTTTTCTTTTGGTTGCTGCATTGCGCGATAAGACCATGGTTTATTTCAGGCTTAGTCTTAGGCTATAATCCGCGCCTTTGTACTTATACCCTGCGCGGTTTTCCGTGCGTTACTTTGAATTTTGTCTTAGAGAGGCATCCATGTCTGTGTCCATTGAAACCACTTCAGGTTTAGAGCGAGTTATGAAAATTGGCGTTCCTGCAGCCAGTTTTGAGCAATCCGTCAACGAAGAATTAAAACGCATTGCTCGTAGCCAAAAAGTGAATGGTTTCCGTAAGGGTAAGCCTCTTCCTGCCAACGTAGCTAAGCGTATGTTTGGTAAGCAAGCGCGCATCGAAGCTATGTACAATCAAATGCAGCAGGCTTTCTTTGAAAACATTCAAAAGCAAGAAGTGAAGCTGGCGGGTATGCCACGCTTTGAGCCTACTCAAGATGAAGAAGGCAAAGACTTAGAATTTAACGCGACTTTTGAAGTGTACCCAGAAGTCAAACTGAACGATTTTGCGCAGATTTCAGTTGAACAAAAAACCGCCGAAATTACCGATGCCGATTTGGAAACCATGCTAAGCACCTTGCGCAAGCAAAACGCCAAGTGGGAAGAAAGCAGCGAAGCCGCCCAAGATGGCGATCAAGTGGTTATCGACTTTGAAGGCTTTGTCGACGGCGTGGCCTTTGAGGGTGGTGCAGCACAGGGTTACGGTTTGACCTTAGGTTCTAAATCCATGATCCCAGGCTTTGAAGACGGTTTGGTCGGCGCCAAGGCGGGTGAAGAGCGCACCTTGAAGGTGACCTTTCCAGCCGATTACCACAAAGAAGAATTGAAAGCGAAGCCTGCACAGTTTAAGACCACAGTCAAAGTGGTGAAAAAAGCCCAGCTGCCTGCGCTTAATAAAGAGTTCTTCCAAACGTTCGGTGTCGATGCCGAAGACGAAGCGGCTTTCCGTGTGGAAGTGCGCAAAAACATGCAGCGTGAATTGGCGCGTGCTTTGCGCACCATCACCAAACAACAGGTCGTGAACGGCTTGCTGGCCAGCAATCAGTTGGATGTCCCATCTACCTTGGTTGCCCAAGAAGTGGATCGTTTGCGTCAGCAGGCGGTGCAACAATTTGGTGGCGCTCAATACATGGATCCTAGCCGTTTGCCTGCTGAACTGTTCAAAGATCAAGCGCAAAAACGCGTACAAATTGGTCTGTTGATGAACGCCATCGTAGACAGCAATGACATTAAGCCCTCTCAAGACAAGATCAACGCCTTGATCAGTGAAGTAGCCGAAACCTATCAAGATCCCGAAGAAGTGCGCAGCTTTTACCTCGCTAACGCTCAACAAAAAGCTCAGATCGAAGCCTTGGCTTTGGAAGAGCAGGTGGTCGAAAAGGTGCTGGCAGGTGCTAAAGTCAGTCAGGCGCAAGCCAGTTACGACGAAGTGATTCGCGCGGCTAACCAGCCTGCGTAACGGCAATAAAAACTGACAGTTGCGAAAGCAGCGGTTACACTCAAGAACAGCCGCTCCGATGCGGCTGTTTTTTTCATGAGTTACATCCAACAGGGAGTGAGTCCATGTTTGACTCCATCAAACAACAATCAGAAATCATTACTGCCAACGGCTTGGTTCCTATGGTGGTTGAGCAGTCTGCTCGTGGTGAACGTGCTTACGATATTTACTCTCGTCTCTTAAAAGAGCGCATCATTTTCTTGGTGGGTCCTGTGGAAGATCACATGGCCAACCTTGTGGTGGCTCAGTTGTTATTCTTAGAGTCGGAAAATCCCGATAAAGACATACATCTGTATATCAACTCGCCCGGTGGTTCGGTGTCTGCAGGCATGTCGATTTACGATACCATGCGGTTTATTAAACCCGATGTCAGTACCATGGTAATTGGCCAAGCGTGCAGCATGGGTGCATTTTTGCTAGCGGCCGGTGCTAAAGGCAAACGTCTGAGTGTGCCCAATTCGCGCATTATGATTCATCAGCCTAGTGGTGGCGCTCAGGGGCAAGCCACAGATATTCAGATTCATGCTAAAAACATCCAAGATACCAAAGAACGTTTAAACCGCATCATGGCGCAGCATACAGGGCAAAGTTATGAGCAAGTAGCAGCGGATACGGAGCGTGATAATTTCATGGATGCCAATGCGGCTTTGGCTTATGGCTTAATCGACAAAGTAGTGGACAATCGTGCCTAATTAGGCGCATGAACCTTGAAAAATTAAGATGGCGGGCTCACTAATGGCCTGTTACCCAAGAAAGAGGCAGTTGCATGTCCGACAACAATAAAGGCAAAGGTGAAGATAACGGCAAGCTGCTGTATTGCTCCTTTTGTGGCAAAAGTCAGAATGAAGTGCGCAAGTTGATTGCAGGCCCATCCGTATTCATCTGCGATGAATGCGTGGATTTGTGCAACGACATTATTCGTGAAGAAGTGCAAGAAACGGATAAAAGCGCACCTAGCAATAAACTGCCAACGCCTAAGGAAATTAAACAAACCTTAGACGAGTATGTGATTGGCCAGGACAAGGCCAAAATGGTATTGGCTGTTGCTGTGTATAACCATTACAAGCGCTTGCAAAGTGGCGAAGATAAAAATGCCGATGTGGAGCTATCGAAAAGTAATATTTTGCTGATAGGCCCCACAGGCAGTGGTAAAACCTTGTTGGCAGAATCTTTAGCACGGCTTTTGAACGTGCCTTTCACCATCGCTGATGCCACTACGCTTACCGAAGCGGGCTATGTGGGTGAGGATGTTGAAAACATTATTCAAAAACTGCTGCAAAAATGCGATTACGATGTCGAAAAGGCGCAGCGC
Source organism: Pseudomonadota bacterium (assembly GCA_039797885.1). Lineage (GTDB taxonomy): Bacteria > Pseudomonadota > Gammaproteobacteria > Pseudomonadales > Oceanobacteraceae > Venatoribacter. Next base: position 5,437 of record JBDKHD010000124.1, on the reverse strand, counting down.
GGTATTGTTTACATTGATGAAATCGACAAAATTTCACGCAAATCCGACAATCCTTCGATTACGCGCGATGTGTCAGGCGAAGGTGTGCAGCAAGCATTATTAAAATTGATTGAAGGCACGGTAGCATCGGTTCCACCCCAAGGTGGCCGCAAACACCCTCAGCAAGAGTTTTTGCAGGTGGATACCGCCAACATTCTCTTTATTTGCGGTGGCGCTTTTGCAGGCTTGGATAATATCATTCGTGATCGCTCCGAAAAAAGTAGCATTGGTTTTAGTGCTGTGGTCAAAGGCAAGGATGAGCAGAAGGCCGTGGGTGCGGTACTGCGTGAAGTTGAGCCAACGGACTTGGTTAAATTTGGTTTAATTCCCGAATTTATTGGTCGTTTGCCGATGATCGCAACCTTAGATGAGTTGGATAAGCCTGCTCTGGTGCGCATTCTGACAGAACCACGCAATTCGTTGGTGCGCCAATATCAAAAACTTTTCGAGATGGAAGGCGTCGATCTGGAATTTCGTCCAATGGCCTTGGATGCGGTTGCAACCTTGGCGATGGAGCGTAAAACGGGTGCGCGCGGCCTACGTTCGATTATGGAAGGCGCGTTGCTTAAAACCATGTACGAATTACCTTCGCAAGAGGGCGTTCATAAAGTGGTTATTGAGGAAAATGTTATTGTCGGTGAGGCCGAACCTCTGTTGGTGTATAAAAACACCGAGCTGAATAAAGTTTCGCCAGATAATGCGTAAGCGTTTTTTCGTATAAAAAGGAGCTGCGGCTCCTTTTTTATTTTTAGCACTTGAATTTCTTGCTAACGAGCCTCATTTCCTGACATATTGGCGCAACGCTTTTATGGAATCTTGCTATGACTTCTGAATTAATTCCCTTATTGCCATTACGCGATGTCGTCGTTTTTCCCGCGATGGTGATTCCCTTGTTTGTCGGGCGTAATAAGTCTATTCGCGCTCTTGAACAAGCTATGCTGGAAGACAAGCGCGTGTTTTTATTGTCTCAGCGCGATGCGAAAGACGATGAGCCAGCGGATGAAAATCTGCATGAAATGGGCACGGTTGCCCACATCTTGCAGTTGCTCAAGTTGCCCGACGGCACAGTAAAAGTTCTGGTTGAGGGTAAGCAGCGTGCGCGTTTGCATGGCTTAGTCGTCAAAGACGATTTGTATTTAGCGGAAGTAGGGCTCATCCCACAAGATGTACCCAATAAAGAGCAAGCCGATATGCTGCAACGCTCACTGCTCAATAGTTTTGAGCAATATGTTCAGCTTTCAAAAAAAATACCCAATGAGGTGTTATCCACCCTTTCCAGTATTGAAGACATCTCACAATTAGCAGACACCATTGCGGCGCATTTATCTTTGAAAATAGACGCCAAACAGCAAGTGTTGGAGAAAGCGGAAGTTGTGGATCGTATTGAGCATTTGCTGGGGGTGATGGAAGCGGAAATTGATCTTTTTAAAGTTGATAAGCGCATTCGTGGCCGCGTAAAAAAACAAATGGAAAAATCGCAGCGTGAGTATTATTTAAACGAACAAATTAAAGCGATTCAAAAAGAGCTGGGCGAAACCGAAGAGGGCAGTAATGAGTTTGACCATATGGCCAAGCGCATTGGTGAGTCGGGTATGGATCAAGAAGCGCAGAAAAAAGCTTTTGGCGAATTAAAAAAATTACGCCAAATGCCACCAATGTCGGCGGAAGCATCGATTGTGCGCGGCTATTTGGATTGGCTGGTCAATTTGCCGTGGAAAAAACGCTCGCGTACCAATTACGATTTGCAAAAAGCCAAAGCTATTTTGGATGCAGATCATTATGGCTTAGACATAGTAAAAGAGCGCATTTTAGAATATTTAGCGGTGCAGTCTCGGGTTAAAAAAGTTAAAGGTGCAGTATTGTGTTTAATGGGGCCTCCTGGTGTGGGGAAAACCTCTTTAGGAAAATCCATTGCTAAGGCAACCAATCGTGAGTTTGTGCGTATGGCCTTGGGCGGTGTGCGAGACGAGGCTGAAATTCGCGGTCATCGTCGCACCTACGTGGGTTCAATGCCTGGAAAGCTCATTCAGAAAATGCATAAGGTTGGGGTGAAGAATCCACTCTTTTTACTCGATGAAATTGACAAGATGGGTATGGATCACCGTGGCGACCCTGCCTCGGCGCTGCTTGAGGTTTTAGATCCAGAGCAAAATGCGCATTTTGCCGATCATTATTTGGAGGTCGATTACGATCTGTCGGATGTGATGTTTGTTTGTACCTCAAACAGCATGGATATCCCTGGCCCCTTGTTGGATCGCATGGAGATCATTCGTATCCCAGGTTATACCGAAGATGAAAAAGTAAACATTGCGAAAAATTATTTACTGCCTAAAGAAATTGTGCAGAACGGTTTGCGAAAAGACGAGCTGTCGTTAAGCGACAGCACTTTGCGCAGCATTATTCGCCTGTATACCAAAGAGGCGGGCGTGCGTGGTTTAGAGCGGCAGCTGGCTAAAATTTGTCGACGTGTGGTGAAAGCGCATTTGCTGGGAGAGGCCGCCACAGCCGCAGTAGACAGTGCTGCGCTGGAGCATTATTTGGGTGTGCCCAAGTTTCATTACGGTGTGGCTGGGCTTGAAAACCAAGTAGGGCAAGTGAATGGTTTAGCTTGGACTTCGGTCGGTGGTGAGCTGCTCACTATCGAGGCCGCAGCTGTGCCCGGTAAAGGGGCGATGATCAAAACAGGCTCGTTAGGCGATGTGATGCAGGAGTCTATTCAGGCCGCCTTGACTGTGGTGCGGGGTCGCGCTGCAGGATTGGGGGTTGCGCCTGAGTACTTTGAAAAGCACGATTTGCACGTGCACGTCCCTGAAGGTGCTACCCCTAAGGACGGCCCCAGCGCAGGCATAGGCATGGCTACGGCCTTGGCTTCTGTATTGACGAAAATTCCTGTGCGTGCCGATGTCGCTATGACGGGCGAGATTACGCTGCGCGGTAAGGTTCTGGCTATAGGTGGGCTAAAAGAGAAACTCTTAGCAGCGCATCGTGGTGGTATCAAGACCGTTATTATTCCAAAAGAAAACGAAAAAGATCTGAAAGAAGTCCCAGAAAATATTCGCCAAGACTTGGCTATTTTTGCGGTGGATTGGGTTGATGAAGTTTTGGATATTGCACTGGAAAGCCAACCACAACCGCGCGCACATGACGTGATGGGGCTTGACATTAAAAAAGATGAGGAAAATCGGCCCAGTACGCACTGAGGCTGCTTGACGCCTTAAGGGCCTCTTGGTATAAATCCACGCTCTTAAGGTTTTTCCACGTAGCGGCTTTGTTTTGCGCGCGGTAAAAAGTAAATTTTGCACACAGCACAAGGGGATTAGTGTGAACAAATCTGAATTAATTGATGCCATCGCTGCTTCGGCGGACATTCCAAAAGCAGCCGCAGGCCGTGCTTTGGACGCTATGGTTGATAGCATTACTGAAGCTTTAAAAGCGGGTGATCAAGTTGCATTGGTAGGTTTTGGTACTTTCCAAGTTAAAGCACGTTCAGCTCGTGCTGGTCGCAATCCACAAACAGGTGCGGCCATTCAAATCGATGCGGCCAATGTTCCGAGCTTCAAAGCAGGCAAAGCTCTGAAAGACGCGGTGAACTAAGTTGGCTTAATCCTTGCTCTTTGCGCAAGCGATAAGCTCAAGGTTAAATAAAAAAGCGCATCTTGGATGCGCTTTTTTCTTATCAGCAGTTCAAAAAAGAAGAATACAGAAGCACTGGAGGAAGCATGCTACAAACAATGCGTAACAACGCACAGGGGATGATTGCGAAGATCATCATGGGTTTTTTAATTCTGGTATTTGCACTCTGGGGCGTTGAAAGCATCGTATCTTTGGGTGGCGGCGAAGGCGCCGCAATCAAAGTGGACGGCCAAAAAATCTCTGAAGCCGAAGTGGCGAATGCGATGGCACAACAAAAGGCCAATCTTAGCCGTCAGTTTGGCGAAAACTTTGATGAGGAAATGTTTAACGATAAGTTTTTGCGTCAATCGGCTGTTGAACAAATTGTTGAAGAAAAAATTGCCGTGGTGCGCGCGCAAAAGCTGGGGCTGAAAGCGTCAAAGCGCATGATCGATGATCAAATCGTGGCGATTCCTGCCTTTCAAGAAGAAGGGCGTTTTAGTAAAGCACAATTTCAAACCGTGCTTAGCCTGAACGGTTTAACACCACTGGGTTTTCGTGCCAAATTGGCGGAAGAAAGCGCAGTGAATCAAGCTCAGGCTGGTTTTGCATTAAGTAGTTTTGCCACACCTTTTGATGCCAAACTGTTGGGCGCGTTGGAGCAAGAACAACGTACTTTCCGTTTTACCGAGGTGAAAGGACGTGAATGGGAAGCTAAGGCTGAGGTGACGGATGCAGAAATCACTCAAGCCTATGAAGCCAGCAAAGATCAACTGCGTATTCCAGAGCAAGTCAGTGTGCGTTATATCGAATTGAGTTTGACCGACATACTTGCCAAGCAAACCGTGAACGCTGAAGAGCTGGATTCCGCCTATCAAAAAGCGCTGTCCGCTGAAGGAAAGGTCGAACAACGTCAAGCTCATCATATTTTGCTGGAAGTGAACGATAAACGTAATTTGGAGCAGGCCAAAGCCTTGGCTTCAGAGTTAAAAGCGCGCTTGGCGAAAGGCGAAGATTTTGCTGCTTTGGCGAAGGAATACTCCGATGATTTGGGCACCAAAGCCAATGGTGGCGATTTGGGTGTCAATGTGCGCGGCAGCTTTGATGATGCTTTTGAAAACGCGTTGTACGCGTTGCAAGAAGGGCAGGTTTCAGATCCTGTGCAAACTGAGTTTGGGGTGCATTTGATTCGCACCGATAAAATTTTAAAAGCACAAACACGCTCTTTGGCCGAAATGAAGCCAGAGCTGGAAGCGCAAATTCGTAAAGAGAAAGCCAGCGAAGACTACAACAAAAAGGTTAAAGACTTGTCTGAGCAAGCTTTTGCGGCCAAAACTTTGGATGAACTAGCCAAAGACTCGCAATTGAATATTCAAGAAACGCCATTGTTTAGCCAAGCGGAAGGTGCAGGGCTTGCCAGTAATCCAGAGTTTCGTACCGCAGCTTTTAGCGATGTGGTGTTGTTTTCCAAAGAGCTGAGCTCGGTATTGGAATTAAAAGATGTTGCGGTCGTCATGGCACTGAAAGAGCATCAGCCTGAAACGGTAAAATCGCTCGACAGCGTGCGCGCTATGCTGGTGAGTAAGTTAAAACGCGAGAAGGGTTTGGACTTGGCTAAAGCGCAGGCTGAAGCCGTTGCCTCTGGTCAAGCTCAGGCGAATGATTGGAAAATGATTACCACTAACTACTCGATGGCTTCTGAAGCGCCTCGTGCGGCACAACAGCGTGCCTTTTCTATGGTGCAAGATCAAACCCAAGTTATTCCCAACCAAGGCAGCTATTTGGT
>JBDKHD010000123.1:0-7789 GCA_039797885.1 Pseudomonadota bacterium | reverse complement strand
GGTGTAAAACGTAATTAATTACAACCGTTGGAGAAGATGATGAAGAAAAATACCTTAGGCTTAGCCGTGGCGTTAGCGGGTAGCTGTGTTTTTTCAGTAGCTCATGCTGAAGATATTTCTAAGGCTTTTACGGACGGCAAAGTGCTGGGTGATTTTCGTCTGCGCTACGAGCAAAACGATACCAATAATAATTTAAAAACCGCTGATGCTTTAACTTTGCGTTCGCGTTTAGGTTTTGAAACTGCTCCTGTTGCTGGGGTTAATTTCCTCATTGAAGGCAGTAATACCAGCGCAGTGATAGACGATTATGCACCTGAAAATGTGGCTTACAACATAATTGCCGATCCCACAGATACTACTTTAAATCGCATTCAGTTGGCCTATAACCAAGATGGTATTTCTGCCGTAATTGGTCGCCAACGTATTATTTTCGACAATGCTCGCATGGTGGGTAACGTCGGCTGGCGTCAACAAGAACAAACTTACGATGCGGTGAAGTTAGGCTATAAAAATGCCAATTTAAATGTGCAATATGCCTTTGCTAATCAAGTCCACGACCCTGCATTTCACAGCATTGAATCCGCCAATCATTTATTAAATGTGAATTATACAGGTCTGGGTTTTGGTGCGATTACAGGCTATGCCTACCTGCTCGATAATAAAGAAGCGGCTGCTACTGCCCAAGCTAAAAACAATACTTTCGGTGCGCGTTTAGCAGGAAAACAAGCACTTGATGGTTTGGATTTGATTTACAGTGCTGAAGCGGCTACTCAGAGCACCGATGACTATTCGGCACTTTATTTAGCGGGTGAAGGAGGAGTGGTTGTTTCTGGCATGACCGCTGCCATTGGTATTGAAAGCCTCGGCAGTGACGACAAAAAATACGGTTTTCAAACACCGTTAGCGACCAAGCATGCCTTTAACGGCTGGGCGGATAAGTTTTTAACTACACCCAACAATGGTTTGAATGATGTCTATGTGAAAGTCGGTGGCAAAGTAGCGAATGTGAACTTACTGGCGTTTTACCATGATTACAGCGCCGCTAAAGGCAGCGTGGATTACGGTAGTGAAACCAACTTGCTGGCCAGCTACGACTTTGCCAAGTACTACAGCGTTGGTGCCAAATACGCGACCTACAGCAAAGGCGATGCAGGTACAGACACCGATAAAATCTGGGCTTGGATTGAAGCCAAGTTTTAATCATAGGCTGTAATAGATAACAAAAAGGGCGTTATACCTAGGGTATAATGCCCTTTGTTTTTTAAGGAGCTTGCTATGAAATCCCTTCGTCTTGTTATGTTTTTAGCCGCAATGCTGAGCGGTGCTTGGGTTTGGGCAGAAAGTCCCAGTGCCACTTTGTATAAAGATCCAAGCTGCGGTTGCTGCGGTGCTTATGCCGATTATTTGGAGGAAAACGGCTTTAAAGTGCAGCGCATCGACAGCACCCAAATGTCGGCTATTAAAGAAAAGCTCGGCACCAGCCAAGCGGCGAGCTGCCACACCGTTAAAATTGGCGATTATGTCGTTGAAGGCCATGTGCCTGTGGCGGCAATCAATAAGATGCTAGCAGATAAGCCCGCCATTCACGGCCTTGCTTTACCAGGCATGCCGATGAATTCCCCTGGTATGGGGCCTGAGAAAAAAGGCAGCCTCGAAGTTTTGAGCTTGGACAAAGATGGCAAAGTTATTGGCTTGTATCAGCGTTTATAGCGGGCACAAGCCTTGGGATTAGAAAGTTAGCAGCAGAGACGCAATATAAAGGTAAACCACCACGCCTGTAGCATCGCAAATGGAGGTCACCAGCGGGCCGCTTGCACCTGCGGGGTCGAAGCCAAAGCGATCGAGAATAAAGGGCAAGCTCAGGCCGACCATGCAGCCAACCAGCACAATGGAAGCCATGCTTAGCCCGACGACCCAAGCGATCTCGCCACCTCCGCGCCAATAGCCTAGGCCTGCGACCGCCGCCGCCATAGTGCCGCCCAGTGCCAAGGCAACCAGCACCTCTCGCCCTGTCAACCACAGCCAATCTTTAAGTACCACATCGCCCGTGGCGATAGCGCGAATCATCAAGGTAGAGGATTGCGAGCCAGCGTTGCCGCCACTGCCAACTAAAAGCGGCAGAAAAAATATCAACACCAAATTGGCCTCGATGATGTTTTCAAAATGAGCAATGCCTGCGCTCGAAAACAGGTTGCCAAAGACCAGTAGCACTAGCCAAAACACCCGTTTTTGATACAAAAGCCCAACGGAAGCGTCCTTAAAGCTGCCCGTCACTGTGCCCATCGCTGCGGATTTATGGAAGTCGTCTTCCACCTCCTCGGAGACCACGTCCATAGCATCGTCGTAGGTGATGATACCCAGCAAGGTGTCATCCTCGTCGGTGATAGGCAGGGCGAGCAAGTCGTAGCGGGCAATAATGCGAGCGACTTCTTCTTGGTCTTCATCCACCTTAGCGCTGACCACCTCGGTCAGCATCAAATCTTTAATGAGCGCATCAGGATCGGCCAGAATCAGTTCACGCAAAGACACCACGCCCAAAAGCTTATGGTTAAGATCGACAACATAAGCGTGATAAATGGTTTCGGCGTCTGGGGCTTCGCGACGAATAATGCGCATCGCCTGCTCTACCGTCATATTTTTGCGCAGCACGGCAAAATCGGTGGTCATCAGCGCACCCGCTGTGCCTTCCATATAAGCCGCTAGCGTGCGAATGTCTTCACGGTCATCAATAGCCAGCGCTTGCAACAGACTCTCGCGCAAGCCTTTACTAAAACGGCGAAATAAATCTGCGCGTTCGTCCGAAGGCATTTCATTGACGAGTTTGGCAAGGCTCAGCCGAGGCAATTCAATGGCGAGGCGAATTTGTTGATCGGGTTCAAAATACGAGAACACTTCCGCGCGATTTTCCAAGCGCTCCAGCACGCGCCAAGCCTGATTGGGCTCCAGCTCCTCAAGCACGTCTGAGACGTCCATCGGGTGCATGTTTTCCAATAAATGGCTGGCAGTGGTAATGCGATTGTCTTTGATGAGCTCGGTCAGTTCAGTGACGAGAGTTTCGTGCTCTTGGCTCATATTGGCTCCTAACTACGGCTACGCCCGCTAGGAGAATATAGGCAAGCTCCTAGCGAACAGTTAGCAGGTAACGATTAAAAATTTTAAATTCCCAACAGGGATAGGGCGAACTGTCCATAAATCCTAATGAATAAAAAACCGCAAATGCGGCGGGCGGCATACTAGAGTATGCCCCAAGCTTTGGCAAATAAATTGATAGGTTTTGGCGCACAAAATAAATACAGTGCAGCCGCGTTTAAAGCTGTTGGATCTGACTGGGTGCTTGTGGCAGCGGGTGAAAAATTAGTCGCCGCGCAATGGCCTTGGGAATCTCATCGGCATGGTGAGTGACATAAAGCAAAGTGATGTCATGCTGCTGCGCCAAATGTTCGATAAAACGCAAAACCAGCATACGACTGGGCGAATCTAAACCCTGGCAAGGCTCATCTACAATTAATAAAGCAGGCTGCTTAATTAAAGCGCGCGCAATAAGCACAAGGCGCTGCTCACCGTAGGATAAATGCTGCAAGCTTTGATTGGCTTTGTGACGCAAACCAATAATACCCAACCACTGCAAGGCCAGATGTTTATCGTCGTCGCCACTGGCCTGATATAAACCAATGCTGTCATACAGCCCAGAGATAACCGTCGTGAGCACATTGGTGCTGGCGCGGTATTCCCACTGCAAAGACGAGGACACTAAGCCAATATGCTTTTTAATATCCCAAATGCTTTCGCCCTTGCCGCGTTGCATACCAAATAAAAATAAATTGTTGCTATAACACTGCGGATTGTCCCCAGTAATAAGCTGCAACAAACTGGTTTTACCACAACCATTGGGGCCTAAAATGGCCCAGTGCTCGCCCTGCTGTACTTGCCAATTTAGCTGCTCAAATAACACGCGTTCTTCGTATTGAATTTTTCCCGATTTTAAACGAATAAGCGGAGTATTGGCGGCGCAGTGATAACGCGGGTAGGGCGCAGGTGGAAATGCAGGCAATGCACCATCAAAATGCAATAAGCCCTGTACCTCGGGTAAATTTAATACGGTATTTTTTTTGCCCTGAGCCAGCAAGGTGGCGTCGTGCATAAAGGCGATATGGGTGATCCATTCGGGTAATTCATCCAAACGATTGCACACCCATAATATCGGTTGCTGCTTCTGATAAAGCTCGTCTAATAGTTCATAAACAGTAGTGCGGCTGGCGGCATCCAAACCTTCAAAAGGCGCATCCAAAATTAATAAGTCGCTTCGTTGTTGCAGCGCTTTAAGCAGCAAAACTTTGCGACTTTCGCCTGTGGAAAGTGAGCGAAAGCCTTGTTCAAGCAAAGGGCGAACTTGTAATCGGGTTAACCAAGGTTCGAGATTTTCTAAAGGTGCTAAAAAATCCTTAATTAATGTGCCTTTGTCGGCCTCGTTTAAAATATCACTCTCGTCTTCTTGGCGTTCATGGGCAATTTGTTTGGCCTGCGCTTCTAAAGAAACATAAGCCACACTTGCGGGCAAATCCTCGGCCTCGCCATGGCTTAGAATTAGCCCTTGAGCAGGCAATAAAGACAGTGTGGTTTTACCACTGCCGTTCGTGCCTGTGATAGCCCAGTATTGGCCTGCAATAATTTGCCAAAAATCGACGTGCAGCACGCGCTTGTCGTGCAGCCGTGCTTCAATAGCGGAAAACTTCATAATTCCTGTTTTATTGCTAGCTAATGAAAAGATTAACCAGGAGGCCAGCTTAAAGAACGGCCACCAATAATATGCAGGTGCAAGTGAAATACGCTTTGACCTGCTTCCGCGCCGTTATTCACCACTAAACGAAATTTTTCGCCCAAACCTTCTTGTGCGGCAATCTTGGGTGCGACCAGCATCATATGCCCCAAAAGATTTTGATCCGCTGTGGTGGCATCGCACAGGCGCGCAATGGCTTTGCGTGGAATTAATAAAATGTGCATGGGTGCGGCGGGAAATAAATCGCGAAAAGCAAGGCAATGCTCATCTTCGTAAACGATTTTTGCGGGTGCTTCGCCGCGTGCGATTTTTCCAAAAATAGTATCTTCAGACATGCTTATCTCCTGTGCGTGTTAGGCATTGCCCAAACGGATGTTATCGACATTTTGGAAGCCGCGCGGAAGTTTATTACCACGACGGCCTCGCTCACCAAAGTAATGTTCTAAATCGCCGAATTTTAATGTTAGCGTGCGCTTGCCGCTGTAAATTACCAGCGTTTCATTGCGCGTAAAGGCAATGGCCGCAACCATAAATTCTTCACCTTTTTCGGCACGATCGGCTGCAATGGCGAGCATTTTATTGCCCTTTCCTTTGCTCATTTGTGGTAAATCAGCCGCAGGGAAAACCAACAGGCGTCCTTCGTTGCTCAGTGCGGCAATCCAAGAGCTTTCAGGATTGCCAATGCGCGCAGGTGCTAAAACTTTGGCATTATCGGGCAAGGTAATGAGTGTTTTACCTGCTTTGTTTTTACTTTGCATGTCTTCTAGCGTGCTGATAAAACCGTAGCCTGCGTTGGAGCATAGTAAATATTTATCGTTGTCATCGCCCATTAATAGGCTAACAAAATCGCTGCCCGCAGGCGGTGCTAAACGGCTGCTTAGCGGCTCGCCCTGTCCGCGCGCCGAGGGCAATGTGTGCGCCGCTAAACTGTAAGAGCGCCCTGTGCTGTCTAAAAATACCGCTTGCTGATTGGATTTCCCCAAGGCAGCCATTAAATAGCCATCGCCTGCTTTGTAGCTGAGATTTTCACCGTCGATGTCATGGCCTTTAGCGGCACGCACCCAGCCTTTTTGTGAAAGCACAACGGTAACAGGCTCGGTTGGGGTGAGCTCATTTTCACTGAATGCTTTGGCTTCAGTACGCGCAACCACGGGCGAGCGACGCTCATCGCCGTAGGTTTCGGCATCATTCATAATTTCTTTTTTAATTAAAGTTTTCAAACGGCGCTCAGAGCCTAAAGTTTTTTCCAGTGAGTCGCGCTCTTTTTCCAGCTCGTCTTGTTCGCCACGGATTTTCATTTCTTCAAGCTTGGCCAGATGACGTAATTTCAATTCTAAAATAGCTTCGGCTTGAATATCGCTTAAACCAAAGCGCGCCATCAACACAAGCTTTGGCTCGTCTTCACGGCGAATAATTTCAATCACTTCGTCGATATTTAAAAAGGCGACCAACAAGCCCTCTAATATATGCAATCGCGCCAGTACTTTATCCAGGCGAAATTGCAAACGGCGGCGTACCGTTTCGGTGCGGTAAATTAGCCATTCGCCCAGAATTTCTTTTAAATTTTTTACCTGTGGGCGGCCATCTAGACCAATCACGTTCATATTAACGCGATAATTTTTTTCCAAATCGGTTGTAGAAAATAAATGCCCCATCAAGCCGTCAAAATCAATGCGATTGGATTTGGGTACTATCACCAAGCGACAAGGATTTTCGTGATCGGACTCATCACGCAGGTCTGTCACCAGAGGTAATTTTTTCGCCTGCATTTGTGCGGCGATTTGCTCGAGCACTTTGGCGCCTGAGCATTGGTGCGGCAAAGCGGTAATCACAATTTCGCCGTCTTCGATTTCATAAACAGCGCGCATTTTTACGCTGCCATTGCCTGTGTGATACAGGCGCTTTAAATCTTCGCGCGGGGTAATAATTTCGGCAGCGGTGGGAAAATCGGGGGCAAGCACATGCTCGCACAGTGCATCAATGCTGATTTCGGGATTGTCGAGTAATTCCACGCACGCCCCCGCCACTTCGCGAATGTTGTGTGGCGGAATATCGGTGGCCATGCCCACGGCAATGCCTGTAGTGCCATTTAACAAAATATTGGGCAGGCGCGCAGGTAGCGTAATGGGTTCATCCAATGTGCCGTCGAAATTGGGCTGCCATTCCACCGTGCCCTGGCCTAATTCACTGAGCAGGGTTTCGGCATAGGGTGCTAGTCGCGATTCGGTGTACCGCATGGCGGCAAAGGATTTGGGGTCGTCGGGTGCGCCCCAGTTGCCTTGGCCGTCAACCAGTGGATAACGATAAGAAAAAGGCTGCGCCATCAGCACCATGGCTTCGTAGCAAGCGCTGTCGCCGTGAGGATGGTATTTACCTAGTACGTCGCCCACGGTGCGCGCGGATTTCTTGTATTTGGCGGTGTATTTCAGCCCCAGTTCACTCATGGCGTAAACAATGCGGCGCTGCACGGGTTTTAAGCCATCGCCGATATGAGGCAGCGCGCGATCAAGAATGACGTACATGGAGTAATTGAGGTACGCGCTTTCCGTGTACTGTTTGAGCGACTGGCGCTCGGTGCCATCGGCGGCGAAAGTGGTGAGTTCGGTCATATTGAGGTCTATTGCGACAAACGATGGGGCATTCTGGCGAAAGCCCTGCGTTAGGGCAAGGGCGATTTCATAGCAGGGGCGAGCTTGATACAGCCTTAGCCATCGAAAGGATTGTCCTAAATTTTACGCAAGACCTGAGCGCGAAAGTCGCTAGACTGAGGCTTGAATCTTAGGAGGTGAATCATGGCAAAACGTCTTCACGCCGATGCGCGCGATCTAGGTGGCTTTCAGGTGCAACGCATTTTGCCCAACAAAGCCCAAAAAATGGTCGGGCCTTTTATTTTTCTCGATTATTTGGGGCCTGCTCATTTTCAAGCAGGAGAGGGTATCAATGTACGGCCGCACCCACACATAGGTTTAGCCACTCTGACCTATTTATTTGCAGGCCGCATGCTGCATCGTG
>JBDKHD010000122.1:0-12380 GCA_039797885.1 Pseudomonadota bacterium | reverse complement strand
AAAGTGCGTATTCTTGGCGCACTGTTAGGGCAAACTATCGAGCGTCAGCAAGGCGCAGATATGCTGGCGCAAATCGAAGCTATTCGTAAACAAGCTAAAAAAGCCCGCAGCGGCAATGAGTCCGAGCAGGCCGATCTGTTAAAGCGCTTGCAACAATTACCCGATAGCGCTTTGGTTCCAGTAGCGCGTGGTTTTAATCAATTTTTAAATTTGGCCAATATCGCTGAGCAGCAACACGCCGTTAGCTGGCGTGCTTTGCATGGAAAAAACGACGCCAGCTTGATGCTCAATACGCTCTTAACGCGGCTGGAGCAGCAAAAAAAACACGACCTACCGAAAATGATTGCGCAGGCCAATATTGAGTTAGTGCTTACTGCGCATCCGACCGAAATTATGCGGCGGACGTTAATTCAAAAATACGATCAAATCGCCAAGCTGCTTCAGGAGCGCGATGATCTGTGCGATGGCCATCCTGAGCTGGCCGAAATTGAAGAAAAACTGGCCAGCTTAATTGATGAAATTTGGCGCACCGATGAAATCCGCCAAGTGCGCCCTACGGCAGTGGATGAAGCCAAATGGGGCTTTACCGTAATTGAAAATTCACTCTGGCATGCCGTGCCACAATTATTACGCGAAATCGATGCCGAGCTTTTATCTCGCGGCCACGAGCCTTTGCCACTTTTAGCAACGCCTGTGCGTTTTGCGTCCTGGATGGGCGGTGATCGCGATGGCAATCCCAATGTCACCGCAATCTTAACGCAAGAAGTTTTATATCTGGCACGCTGGATGGCCGCCGACTTGTATTTGCGTGATATTAAAAAACTCAATATGCAGCTTTCTATGGACGATGCCAGTGACGAATTGCGCACATTCATTCCAGCGGGCAGTTTAGAGCCCTATCGCGCTTGTTTAAGCGAGGTACGGAAAAAATTGGAAGATACGCGCGCATGGGCGGCGGCCAAGGCACAGGGCAAAAAGCTGAATGTGCAGCCGCTAATGAATAAAAATGAATTGCTGCAACCTTTATTAGCTTGCTATCACAGTTTAAAAGAACAAAAACTGGAGCGAGTCGCCAATGGCATGCTGCTGGATTGCATTCGCCGTATTGCCTGTTTTGGCTTAACGCTAGGCAAACTGGATGTACGCCAAGAGTCAACCTGTCACATTAAGGTCATGGCAGAATTGGCCGAACATTATGGCTGGGGCGATTATCTTTGTTTTAGTGAAGAACAAAAACAGCAGCTATTAATAGCAGAGCTAAATTCTAAACGACCGCTTTTGCCTATGCACTGGCAACCGAGCGCGCAAAGCCAAGAAGTGCTCGATACCATGAGCTTACTTGCCAGTCCCATAGGTGCAGGCGTGTCTTGCTATATTATTTCGATGGCGGGTGAGCCGTCTGATGTTTTAACGGTAGCTCTATTATTAAAAGCCGTAGGCGTGCAAAAATCTTTGCCCATTGTGCCTTTGTTTGAAACTTTGGATGATTTAGAACAAGCCTCTGTGCGCATGGAAAAGCTCTGGGCTCTGCCTTGGTATCGAAGCTATTGCCAAGATTACCAGCAAGTGATGATTGGCTATTCAGACTCCGCCAAAGATGCAGGGCAAATGGCCGCCGTGTGGGCGCAATACTGTGCGCAAGAAAAACTCACGCACAGTGCCATTAACGCGGGTATTAAATTACGTTTGTTTCATGGTCGTGGTGGCAGCATAGGCCGTGGAGGTGGCCCTGCACAGCGCGCCATTTTAGCGCAAGCACCTGGCTCGGTTGCAGGCGGTTTGCGCGTAACCGAACAGGGTGAAGTGATTCGTTTTAAATACGGTTTGCCTGAAATCGCCACGCGCAACATGAAAATTTATATTGCGGCGGTATTAGAGGCGAATTTTCTACCGCCTGCTCCACCGCAAGAAAATTGGCGCGCCATGATGCACAAGCTAACGGGTAAGGCCGTACATTCTTATCGTGCTCTGGTAAAAGACGATCCCGATTTTGTCCGTTATTTTCGCGCCGCAACCCCAGAGCAAGAGTTGGGGCAGTTGGCTTTAGGCAGTCGCCCTGCCAGAAGAAAAGCAGGAGGTGGTATTGAATCTTTGCGCGCTATACCGTGGATTTTTGCATGGACGCAGATGCGTTTAATGCTGCCCACTTGGCTTGGGGCAGATACCGCCTTAGATGACATTATTAAAAACGAAGGTTTGGAAACACTGGAAGAAATGTATCGCAGCTGGCCATTTTTTCGCACTTACATTGATATGTTAGAAATGGTGCTTTCTAAAGCCGACAGCAATATCGCCGCCTATTACGAAGCGCGTTTAGTGCCCGCGCAATTGCAGCCTTTGGGCGCGTCCTTGCGCTCGCGTTTGGCTTTAGCAACGACTCGGGTATTGAGCGTGCTAAGCCAAGATCATTTATTGCAAAACAACCAAGCCTTGCAGCTGTCGATGAGCGTGCGTAATCCTTACAGTGACCCTCTGCATTATTTACAAGCGGAATTGATGCACCGAGAACGCCAAGAGCAAGAGCCCAATGTCGCCGTGGAACGGGCATTAAAAGTGACTATGGCAGGGATTGCCGCAGGAATGCGTAATACAGGTTAGAGATAGGCAGCTAGCTCGCCCGCAGTTGCTGTATTAAAAAAACTTGAGCAAGTGCAAAGCTCAGAGTAATGTGGGCGGTCATTTTTAAACCGTCGGTTAAAAAACAACCAACATAAACCTGAGGAGTATGCGTATGCGCGTTATTTTATTAGGTGCCCCAGGCGCTGGAAAAGGCACTCAAGCCCAATACATTTGTGAAAAATTTGCGATTCCACAAATTTCAACGGGCGATATGCTGCGTGCCGCAGTCAAGGCGGGAACGGAACTCGGTCTTAAAGTAAAACACATTATGGAAACAGGCGGATTGGTATCGGACGATATTATTATTGGCTTGGTAAAAGAGCGTATTACGCAAAAAGACTGTGTAAACGGTTTTTTATTTGATGGCTTTCCTCGCACCATCCCGCAAGCGCAAGCGATGTTGGATGCAGGCGTTGAGATTGATCATGTTGTCGAAATTGATGTTGCGGATGAAGAAATCGTAAAACGTTTAAGTGGCCGCCGTGTGCACAGCGCGTCAGGTCGTACTTATCATGTTATTTATAATCCTCCTAAAGTGGCAGATAAAGACGACCAAACAGGCGAAGCCTTGGTACAGCGTGAAGACGATAAAGAAGAAACTGTACGCAAACGTTTAGCGGTATATCACGATCAAACTAAACCTTTAGTAAACTTTTATAAAGACTTGGCACAAAAACAAAACATAGCACCTAAATACAGTCATATCCCTGGCGTAGGTTCGCTGCAAGAAATTACCGACCGCGTAGTTAATGCGTTGAAGTAATAATTATGCGTTTCCAATAAGGGCCGTAAGGCCCTTTTTTGTGCCTGAATGAAAGAAAAAGTCGATTTTTTTAATTAATAAGGATAATTCAGGTCAAAATTATCTATTTTTTATACAATAAGTTTTGTTTTTTTAAATAAAAATACTATTATTGCACTTGTTAGCCGCGCACACTTTTGGGTGGCAGGCTTAATTTAGCAGAAAACATAATCTGAGGAATAAAACCTATGGCCAGACCAAAGAAAGCTCCAGCTAAACCTGGACGCAAACCCGCCGCGAAAACTCCAGCAAAAGCAAAAGCAAAAACCGTTGCTGCTGTTCCTGCAATCGTTACCGCTGCTTTGAAAGTTCAAGATAAAGCTCTGGCTGCTCTTGCCGCACAAGAATCCAAAGTCACTGTCGCTAAAAAAGCGGCTGAAGTTGCAAAAACCAAAGCCAAGGGTGCTAAAGCTACTGCGGCAACCAAGAAAGCTAAATTAACTGCTGCGGTAAAATTCAAAGCGGAACAAGAAAAACTGCAAGCTTTAAAAGTGGCTGTTAAGGTGGCCAAAGTGGCTGTTAAAGCTGCGGAAGTCGAAGCGAAAGCGGCTGTTGTTCTGGCGCAAGCTAAAGATACTGTTGCGGCATTCAAAAATAAACTGGTTGCTAAAGCCGAAGCTGATTTGGCTAAAGCCGCTGAGAAATTTGAATCTGCATGGCGTGCAAAACGTGCGAAAGCTGACAGCGCTAAAGTGAAAAAACAAGAAGCCAAAGAAGAGAAAAAAGCTCAAGCTGCGGCTAAAAAATTGAAAGCAAAAGCTAAAGCCGTTGGCAGCGAAGAAAAAGCCACTAAATCTGCTGGCAAGCGCGGCCGTCCTGCTAAAGCCAAAGCAACCAAAGCAACCAAAGCAACCAAAGCAACCAAAGTAGCCAAAGCCGCTAAACCTGCTGGCACTGGCAAGCGCGGTCGCCCTGCTAAAGTTAAAACAGAAAAAGCCGCTAAGCCTGCGGGTACTGGCAAGCGTGGCCGTCCTGCAAAAGCCAAAGCAGCTCCTGCGCCTGTTTCAGCACCTGCCGTATCCAGTGAAGCTTAAGCTTCGCTAAAAAAAGAACCCGCGTAAGCGGGTTTTTTTGTGCCTAAAACTTTATGTTATACTCGCGCAGTTTTTTTCTGGGCGTTATTTATGACTACCTTATTGGTGGTGGATGCTTCCTCCACGCTTTGTTCGGTTGCGCTTACACATCAACAGCAAACATGGCATTTTGTTGAAGAGCAGCCGAGACGTCAGGCGCAATTACTTTTACCCATGGTGGCGGAAGTATTAAAACGCGCACAAATTTCCAAACACGAATTGCAAGGCATTGCTTATGGCAGAGGCCCTGGCTCTTTTACTGGGATTCGTATTGCTGCGTCCGTCACTCAGGGTTTGTCTTTGGCGTTATCTTTGCCTGTATACGGTATATCGTCTTTGCAAGCTTTAGCGCAAGCGGCGTTTTTACAGACGGATGCCGCGCAGGTTTTGGCGGTGATGAACGCCCACATGGGCGAGGTGTTTTGGGGGCGTTTTGCCCGCCACTCGGATTTATGTCAAATACAGGGCATTGAGCAGGTGGGTACCCCTGAGCTTTGTGCCAAAGAAATACAAAACTTTTCAGGAGCACTTGCTGGCGATGGCCTGACGCTTTTGCCTGAATACAATCAACGTTTTTCGCAGTTGCAGCCCCAAGCCAGTATTATGTTGCCATTGGCGCTTCATGCATGGCAGCAAGGTTTATTTTCCAGCATCGAGCAACACTTGCCTGTGTATTTGCGCGATAGCATCGCGTGGAAAAAATTGGATGAACAGCCCAGTTTGTTACGTCGTTAATTAAAAGAGTCGTTATGGATATTATTTTGTTATTGAAAGCGTTGATTTTGGGTTTGGTCGAAGGTGTTACCGAATTTTTACCTATTTCTAGCACAGGGCATTTGATCATTGCCGCTGATTTGCTGGATTTTCACAGTAAAGAAAAAGTATTTGAAATTGCCATTCAACTTGGCGCGGTGTTGGCGGTGGTTTATGAGTACCGAGCGCGCTTTACCCATGTGCTAACGCACTTAGGTAAAGATGCACAGGTCAATCGCTTTGTGTTGAATTTGGCGGTGGCTTTTATTCCTGCTGCGGTGGTCGGCTTGTTGTTCTCTAAAACTATTAAGCTGTATTTGTTTAATCCTATTACCGTGGCAACAGCCTTGGTCGTGGGCGGCCTTATTATTTTTTGGGCAGAGAAACGCCAGCGTATTATTGCGCCACGAGTGACGGCGATTGATAACATGACAGTAAAAGATGCCCTGATAGTGGGGGTAGCACAAATACTGTCGTTAATTCCTGGCACCTCGCGTTCAGGCAGTACCATCATTGGCGGTATGCTAGGTGGGCTGGAGCGCAAAGTAGCAACTGAATTTTCATTCTTTTTGGCTGTGCCCATTATGTTTGCGGCAACAGGCTATCAAATCCTGAAGTATCGTAACGATTTCAGCACGGATGACATTGCCACTATCAGCATTGGCTTTATTGCGGCCTTTATTAGCGGTTTGTTTGCGGTGCGTGCTTTGTTGAAATTTGTTTCGAGCAAAGATTATGTGCCCTTTGCTTGGTATCGAGTGATTTTTGGCGGCGTCATTTTATTAACCTGGGCTATGGGCTGGGTTGATTGGTCGGTACAGTAATGCCGCAGCTGGTTTTATTGGCCGAAACGCTGCGCGCTCGCGCAGAGCGTATTTGTCAGCGTTATGGTTTGGCGTTGCTTGAGCGACTGCCAGAAGACGAGCAGTTTTATTTATGTCTTGATGATACTGGCTTAAGCCTCAAGCAAGGTAATCATCCGCGCACACGTGTACAGGTTAGTTTTAGCGATGGCGGTAATGCACACAGACGCAAATTCGGTGGCGGTATGGGGCAAGACTTGGCTAAAGCCATGGGCTTGTCTTCCGCGTATAAACCGACGGTTTTGGATGCTACCGCAGGCCTTGGCCGAGATGCTTTTGTGTTGGCATCCTTGGGCTGTACGGTGACGGCCTATGAACGTCAGCCTGTGGTAGCGGCGCTTTTGGCCGATGGTTTGGCGCGCGCGGCCTTAGAGGAGGATGTCGCCGCTATTGTTGTGCGTATCCATCTGCAATTTGGCCAAAGTCATGATTTGCTTCAGCCTGCTCAGCGTGCCGAGCAAATGCCTGATGTGGTGTATTTAGACCCGATGTTTGAGCATGACGAAAAACAAAGCGCACAGGTTAAAAAAGAGATGCAGGCTTTTCGTGCTGTGGTCGGACAGGATAACGATGCCGATGCGCTTTTGGATAAAGCGTTAGCCTGTGCTCGTTGTCGTGTGGTGGTCAAGCGTGCGCGTAAGGCTGCGCCCTTGGCAGGACGCGAACCGAGTTTTGCACTGATAGGCAAAGCGAATCGCTTTGATATTTACACCAAAGCGAAGGTGCAGGCCTTACTTTAGACTGTTTAAGATACTTTGCCTTAATCTGCCATCCAATAACTGCTCAAGGGTATCTGACAGCTGATCCAGCTCGTCGGTGTAGCTGAGATTGCCGCCATTATTTTCCAATAGCCCTTGTTGCAGCAGTTCATTGATAAGAGTGCGAAATAGCGACTTATCAAAAAACTCTGGTGCGTTAATACCGTAGAGTAAGCTAATGCGTTGCGCGAGGAGGGTGCATTTTTCTTCTAAGCTTTTTGCGGTTAACGCTTGCGCATGATTGTTACGCAATACACTTAGAGTAAGGAAATAGCGCTCCAGCGTTTGCATGAGGTTGGTGGCAAGGCTGGTTAAAAAGCTGTGTTTGTCGTTGCTAGCAGGGAGAGAGTGGTAGCCTTTTTCATTTAGCATCAAATAACCACATTGCTGCAAGATGTTTAACCAAGCTGTGACTTCTTCCGCTAAATCTTGCGCTTGCCAATGCAAAAATAATTCGGCTTTTAAATAAGGATAGATTCGCTCTACGATGGTGATGACTTCATGGCTTTGGTAGCGTTGATTATTAATAAATAAGCAGGCTAGCAGTGAAGGCAAGGCCAATAAATGTAAAACGTTGTTGCGGTAATAAGTCAAAATAACGGCTTGTTTTTCGTTGGTTTGAATTAAATCCCCTAGCTCGTGCTTGCAGCGCGATACCGCATCCAAATTCTCACCGTGTTGCAACCAATCTTGCCCAGAGCCTTCAGTAATTACAGTGATATCGCTGTAGGGACGCGCACTAAGCAGGGCGCGATAGGCTTCCATTTGTTTAATAAGCTGCTGCTCATCCAATGCTTGTCTAGGTGTTGGCAGCAGGCTTAATGCCAATAAGTTAATTGGGTTAACGGATGCTGCGGTGTTTATGCCTGTGACGACTTGATGGGCAAGCTTATCGACAGTGGCAGGTGCCCAAAGCGGGCGGTAGTCGCAGCTGCTGTAATCTTGTTCGCGCCAGTTGGGCTGCTCGGTATTTAAAAATTCTGTTAAATAAATCGGCTGGCCAAAGGTCACACTGACTTTACCAAAAGAACGTTTAAATTCGCGTAAAGTTCCTAGTACGCCAAAAAGACTTTCTTTTTGTTTTGTGGCGCCACGCAGCTCACCTAAGTAGCTGTTTGCTTCAAATACTTTTTCATAACCTGTGTAAACAGGCATAAAAATGATGGGTTTTTGCGAATTGCGCAAGTAGCTGCGCAGCGTCATGGCCAGCATACCTGCTTTGGGAGAGAGTGTACGACCTGTGCGCGAGCGTCCACCTTCGACAAAGTATTCGGCAGCATAACCGCCTGCAAATACGCTGTGCAGGTATTCATCGAATACGGCCGCGTACAGCTTGTTGTCGCGGAAAGTGCGGCGCATAAAAAAGGCTCCACCTCGGCGTAAAATGCCACCGACTACAGGCATGTTTAAGTTCATACCCGCAGCAATATGTGGCAGCTGTAAGCCGTTTTGGTAAAGCACATAAGATAGTAATAAGTAATCGATGTGGCTGCGGTGGCAGGGAACATAAATGATTTCGTTGTCTTTGCTGATTTCTTGCAACATGGGTAGGTTGTTTATATTTACCCCTGCGTAAATTTTATTCCACACCCACGAAAGCAAGGCACTTAAAAAACGCACATTGGTATAAGAAATGTTGGAGGCAATTTCATCGGCGTATTTCAATGCCCGTTTGCGCGCTTTTTCTTTACTGATTTTTTTTGTCGCCGCTTCGCCTTCAATGGCTTTGAGCACCAAGGGTTTGTTGGGAATTTGATCCACCAAAGTGCGGCGATGTGATAAGTCTGGGCCAAGTACTGAGGCGGAAACTTGGCGATTGTGAACGCGCAAAATACGAGCAGTTTTGCGCGCAAGAATTTCGGGCTTTTGCTCGGTTTCATAGAGCTCGCGCAGCGAAATGGGGCGGCTGAAGTGCACAAAGGTATTGCGGCCGTTCCAAATAATGGCCATTAGTGTTTTAAGGCGGCCACCAAAAGTCCCGCCCATTTGCAGCCAAATACGAAAAAATGACTTTTCTTTTTCTGGTGAACGCCCCCAGAAAACCCGCACGGGTACAATTTGCACATCGCGGTCCATGCTTGCGCTTAGCCACTGTGCTTGTTTAATCAGGGCTTTGGAGACAACAGGCGTAGGCTGAGCACGAAAGAGAAAGCGAGAACGGCGGTACAAATTGAAAAATGGCGCAGTAGGCAGCGCATTTTGTAAGCGTTGATTGATCGGGCTTGGCCAGCCAATGAGCTGAACTTCGCGGTCGATGACGAGCTTTTCAGCTAAAGAGGGGTAGAGTACGGTATAAACAATAGGCTTGTTGGGATCGAGATTAAACTCGCTGACATTAGGGCCAATACGGTGGGTGCGCACTAAGGTATAGAGCGTCTTTTGGGCAAGACGAAAGAGGGCGCGTCGTACTATTTTTATAATGTTCATAATCCAGAGCGTGTCATTAAAAAAAGGCAGTTTAACTGCGAATGTCGCGTATGTGAACGAGTTAATAATGCGGTGGCGGGCTGTTGTCTTGAAAATCCTTGCCCGCGCTGAGGTTATCCTGCATTTGCTCAATGCGACTGTAGAGATGTTGAATGGCTTTTTTAGACAGCGAGAATTCGGTAGTGAGGGCGGCTAATTGGGTGTTTAACTCTTCGACCGTGTTTTCCAGAAAAGCCATGCGTATTTCTAGCTCCTCGTTACGTTTAAGCGCGTCTTGCAAGAGCGTGTCTGGGGTTGATTTTGAGTTTATCATTATCGGCCTGTGGGTATCGTGTTGATTTTTAGGGTGAAATGGGCTTTATTAGCCACTTATTTCCACGCTTTGAGAGTTTGGAAACTTCGAGTGACTGGCGTAAGTGTTGTTTCAGTAAAATTTGTTCAAAATGTGCCGTCTATAAGTATTTCCTGCGCATTGTGTAAGAGATTTTAACGCAGCATAAGCAAGTGCAACAGTGAATTGAAGTTTTCTTTGGTTTGTTCAAAGCGATTTTTAACCAGTGATACGAGAGAAACTATGGGTAATTTAATACTTAAAAAAATAATGGCGGCGTTAATTTGCGCCTTGGTGTTGACGGCTGGCGTGGTATTTTTATTGCCTGTGGTGGGGCTAACGCTCGCCGATGCGGTGCCTTTAAATAATGATAATCTCCTGCAAGAGACTGGTGTTCAAAAGTTTGCTTTGTTGGTTTTTATTTATTCTTTGGTGCTGGTGTTGCTGGCGTTGTTGATCACACCACTGCGTCGTCGCCGTAATCGTCCAAGTGGAACCGTGGTGGAGTCGGACGTCGAAGATGGCCGTGAGCGCGGCACTGTAAAATGGTTCAATATGAAAAAAGGCTTTGGCTTTATTACTTGGGAGCGTGGGCATGATCGTGAGGATGTATTTGTGCATTTTCGCTCGATTCGTGGCCAAGGCTATCGCACCTTGGGCGAAGGCCAGAAAGTAAAGTTCACCATAGTCAACGGCGAAAAAGGCCCTCAGGCGGAAGATGTGTCGGCGGTGAAATAACCGCGCCATAAAAAAATGGGAGCTGAAGCTCCCATTTTTTTTGCTTGGCGTTTTTTTGCTCGGTGGTTATTTGGCCAGCGCGGCTTTAAGTAAGCGCGGGTTGGTGGCAACGAGGTTGGCAGGGGCTTTGATGCTGGGGTGGCCGTCGATATCGGCCAGCAAACAGCCTGCTTCGGCGGCGATCAGGCCCGCAGCCGCGAGGCTGTATTCATCGATATTGCTCAGTAGTGCTACCTGGAAACGGTTGGCGGCCACATAGCAAAGAGTCAGAGCGTTGGAGCCGATGTTGCGCCAATCCATAGTGCGGCTAATCAGTGTGCTGATGCGTTGGTTTTGGGCAGAGGCGGCTTCGTTGCTGCCACCTGCTTGCGTGACACCTGCGACGGCATCGATGAGCGCGGTTAAGCCACCACAACGAATACGGCGATTGTTCAGCTGCGCGCCACGGCCACGCGAGGCGGTAAAAGCGTCGCCGTTGTTGGGGTTGAGCACGAGGGCGTGTTCGATTTTGTCGTTGATTTGACAGGCGATAATAATGGCAAAGTCTGGGATGCCAACTTGGAAGTTGGTCATGTCGTCAATAACGCACACCAGCCAAGTGGGCTGCTTTTTATCATTGCCATTGAGGCCTATTTCGCGGCCTTGGAAATTGTGTTCGGTGAAGGATTTTTTCAGCTCGAAAATGATGCCTTTTTCTAAGCCAATGGCGCAGTCTGCAAAGAACTTGGTTTTTTCGGATTCGGTACTTTGGTAGCTATCAAAGCGGTCAAGACGTTGGGACAGGTCTTGGCCGGCATTACGCGCAGCGCGTAAGGCTAATGTGACCATTGGTTGCATGGCATCAATCTCTTAAAGAACGTTTGGGGGCGCGGATTATAAAGGCTTTAATCTGGTTTGCGAAGCCTCTTTTGCGTTACACTGCGCGCCTTTCTTTTTGGGCTAGGTTCATGCTCGATCATATTCATATTGTCATGGTCAACACCACGCACTCTGGCAACATCGGTGCCGCCGCACGTGCCATGAAAAACATGGGGCTCAGTAAGCTGGTGCTTGTCGATCCCATTGCCAGCATCGACGAGGACGCTTTAACGCGCAGCTCGGGGGCGCTGGAGATTCTCGATAATGCCCGCATCGTTTCGACCTTAGCAGAAGCCATTGCCGATTGTGGTTTGGTGGTGGGAACCAGCGCGCGCTCGCGCCATATTCCTTGGCCGTTAATGACACCTAGGCAGTGCGCCGCCAAAGCCAAAGAGATGATTCCTGCGGGTAACGACATTGCCGTGGTCTTTGGTCGTGAGTCTCGCGGGCTCACCAACGAGGAGCTGCACCTGTGCCATGCGCATGTGCACATTCCTACCAATCCTGACTTTTCGTCTTTAAATGTGGCCAGTGCCATTGCTGTGCTGTGCTATGAGCTGCGTGTGGCCTTGGTGACAGAGCAGCAAGAGGAGGCCGAGGGCGTTTGGGGCGTGCCTTGGGATTATCCGCTGGCCACGGCGGCCGAGTTTGACGGTTTTTTGCAGCATTTAGAGCAAACGCTGATTGATATTGAGTTTTTAGACCCCAATAAACCCCGCCAGCTGCTGGCGCGGTTGCGGCGGCTTTATCAGCGTACGGCGCTGGATAAAATTGAAGTGAACATTCTGCGTGGCATATTATCCGCCATGCAAAAAAAACAATGAGGTGACATTTTGGGAATTTTTAAACAGTTGCGTGAAGACATCGCCTGCATATTTGAGCGCGATCCTGCGGCACGCAACACCTTTGAAGTGCTCACCACTTACCCTGGCGTTCATGCCATTTTGCATTACCGTTTGGCGCACTGGCTGTGGCTTAAGGGCTTTAAATGGTTGGCGCGCATGATCTCTACTTTTAGTCGTTTTATGACGGGCATCGAAATTCACCCTGGTGCGACCATTGGCCGCCGCTTTTTTATCGACCACGGTATGGGTGTGGTGATTGGTGAAACGGCGGAAGTCGGCGATGACTGCACGCTTTATCATGGCGTCACTTTAG
>JBDKHD010000121.1:0-4692 GCA_039797885.1 Pseudomonadota bacterium | reverse complement strand
CTTTTAAGTAGGCTGAATGCGGGTCGAGTGAGCTGAGCATGCCGTTAATGGCGTATTCAAACAGGGTTTTGTCGTCCACTTCTTCAACATACGAGCTGCGAATGCGCTCGAAAATATCGGTGAAGGTGCGCAGCTCTTGCAGTGGCAGTTGTTTCAGGCTTTGAGCCTCGCCTGTGGGGGCGCTGTCGGCTTGCGCTGTCACCGCAGCTAAAAAAGCAAAAGAGAGGCAAAGCAGGCGAGTGGTGAGGGTCATAAAGGGCTCTTGTTAGTTAGTGCTGTATCCAGCTGGCTGGGTTTTGCGGGCGGCCGTTGTAACGAATTTCAAAATATAAAGCAGAGCTGTCGTTGCCGCCACTGTGTCCTGCGCTGGCTATGACATCACCTTGATTGACCCAGTTGCCGACATCGCGCAATAAACTTTGATTGTGGGCGTAAAGGCTTAAATAACCTTGGCCGTGATCGATCAATAAAATCAGACCATAACCGCGCAGCCAGTCAGAGTACACCACACGGCCGTGGTGAATGGCGCGCACCTTGCTGCCTTCTTGGGTGGCGATCAGCCAGCCTTCTTGGCGGCGCGAGGTGTCGGCGATGGCACTGCCAAAACCTTGCAGAACGCGCCCTGCTACAGGGGCGGGCAGCTTGCCTTTGAGGCTGGCAAAGGGGCGGGCGTCGTTTTTACGCGGGCTGTTGTCCAGCAGGGTTTTGACTTCCGTAATCAGCTTCTCCAGCACTTTGCGATTGGCTTCTTTGGCGGCAATTTGTTGGGCGCTGCTTGAAATACTGTCCTTTAGACGCGCCAAAACTTGCTGCTGCTGGGCTTTCTTTTGCACCAAGGCGCGCTGGTTTTGCAGCTGTTGGCGTTCGTTTTGCAGCAGCTCGGCTTCACTGTCTTTGATTAACGTGGCGATTTGTTCAAGGCGCGTAAGCTCTTGCACCACTTGCTGAATTTGTTTAACGCGCGCTTGATTGAAATAGCTAAAAAAACGCAGCATACGCTGCGCTTGTTGTGGGTCGTCTTGATTGAGCAAAAGTTTGACTGGGCCGTCTTGACCAACCTGCTGTGCGGCGCGTACTTGTTTGCTCAGTTCGGCGCGATGTTTGAGCTCAAGCTCACGGAGCTGTCCTTGCTCCTGTCTGAGCTTTTTTAGGCGTTCTTGCCCCTCGTTGAGCTTGGTGCGGGTAGCGTCGATTTTTTTAAGTAGCTCGCTGATGTCCTTGTCGGACTGACGCAAAGCCTCAGTCACTTGCCCTGATTCTTTTTGCGTTTTTTGCAGCTGCGCATTGAGCTTGGCAATTTCTTGCTTGAGCTCATTGAGCTTGGCTTCGTCGTTCGCCCAAGCCTGGCCGGTCAGCAGCAGGCTTAATAAAAGCACACAGAGTGTTTTCATCATGATTGCAGCAGCGATTTTCCAGTCATTTCTGAGGGTTGTTCTAGCCCCATTATATCCAGCAGCGTGGGGGCAATGTCCGACAGGCTGCCAGCTTGCAGTTTGGGCTTGTGCGCACGACCACTGACGTGGATGAGGTACACAGGGCCTGTGGTGTGCTGGGTCATGGGCTGGTTGTTGTCGTCGAGCATTTGTTCGGCGTTGCCGTGGTCGGCGGTGATTAAGCACTCGCCGCCCACTTCCAGCAAGGCTTCGGTGATGCGGCGTAGGCATTCATCAATGCACTCGGCGGCCTTCACAGCGGCCTCGTACACGCCAGTATGGCCGACCATGTCGCCGTTAGCGTAATTGCAGACAATCAGGTCAAACTCACGATTTTTGATGGCAGCGACCAGTTTGTCCGTGACTTCAGGGGCGCTCATTTCGGGTTTTAAATCGTAAGTGGCCACGTCGGGCGATTTCACCAAAACACGAGCTTCGCCCGGGTATTCTTCTTCGCG
Source organism: Pseudomonadota bacterium (assembly GCA_039797885.1). Lineage (GTDB taxonomy): Bacteria > Pseudomonadota > Gammaproteobacteria > Pseudomonadales > Oceanobacteraceae > Venatoribacter. Next base: position 2,801 of record JBDKHD010000121.1, on the reverse strand, counting down.
GCCACCTGAGAAGAAGAACGTCACATGCGCGTATTTTTCGGTTTCGGCAATGCGCAGCTGGGTTAAGCCTTTGCTTGCCACATACTCGCCAATGCCATTACTTAAAGACTCAGGTGGGAAGGCGCAGCTGGCTTTGATGCTGGCAGCGTATTCGGTCAGCATGACAAAGTCGGCAAGTGCAGGGCGGCTTTGGCGTGCAAAACCTTTGAACTCGTCGCCTTCGACAAAGGCGCGGGTCAGTTCGCGGGCGCGGTCAGGGCGGAAGTTAAAGAAAATCACGCTGTCGCCATCCATTACACGGCAATCCGCGCCTTCAATGACGGTGGCTTTGACAAATTCGTCGTTTTCACCGCGCGCGTAAGCGGCTGCTAAGGCTTCGCTGGCGGAGGCGGCGCGAAATTCGGCTTTGGCCAACGTCATGGCGTCGTAGCCTGCCTGCACGCGCTCCCAGCGGTTGTCGCGGTCCATGGAAAAATAACGGCCAATGATGTTGGCGATTTGGCCGTTACCCAGCTCGGCAAAGGTCTTTTCAATCAGTTTGATCGAAGACTCGGCGGAGCGCGGGGGCATATCGCGGCCATCTAAAATGGCGTGGACATAGACTTTTTTCGCACCGCGTTCTTTGGCAAGTTTCAGTAAGGCGACCAAGTGGTCTTCGTGGCTATGGACGCCGCCTGGGGACAAAAGGCCAGTGAAATGCACCGCTTTGCCTGCGGCTACGGCTTTATCAATGGCGCTGACAATGGCTTTATTTTGGCTAAGCTCGCCATCGCGGATGGTTTTGTTGATGCGGGTGAAACTTTGGTACACCACGCGGCCTGCGCCTAGGTTCATGTGCCCGACTTCCGAGTTACCCATTTGGCCATCGGGCAAGCCTACGGCTTCGCCTGAGGTTTGAATCAGGGTGTTGGGGTAGTTTTTCAGCAGCGCATCCCAAGTGGGGGTGTTGGCGTTGGCGATGGCGTTGTTGTCTGTTTCGGCGCGATAGCCCCAGCCGTCAAGGATGATTAAGGCGGTAGGTACTGGGCGAGTAGTCATGGGCAAAACTCAAGCGTGGTGGTGAGAGGCGGCATTGTACTCAAAAAGTGGCAACTGGCCTATGCCTTTGCAGCTTGCGCTTTTGTGCCTTTGGCGGGGTTTTCGCTATGATGCTTGGCCTATTGGTTAGGGTGGTTGAAATGAGTGCGATTCGAGCTTTGTTAGATCCTTTTACCTTATGGCTGGTGGCGGTAGTTTTGGTGGCCACGGTCTTGCCTGCGCAGGGAGTGTGGGTTGAGTTTTTTCAGCATCTCACTACGGCGGCGATTGCGTTGTTGTTTTTTTTGCATGGCGCCAAGCTGTCGCGCAAAGCCATTATCGATGGCATCTTGCACTGGCGTTTGCACCTGTTGGTTTTTGCCTGCACTTTCATTCTTTTTCCCTTGTTGATGTTGGCGCTAGCGCCTGTGTTAAAGCCGCTTTTGGGTGAGTCTTTGTGGGTGGGTATGCTGTATTTGGCGGCGCTGCCTGGCACGGTGCAATCGGCCATTGCTTTTACGTCCATCGCCAGAGGCAACATTCCTGCGGCGGTTTGTGCGGCTTCGGCTTCCAGCTTGGTGGGCATAGTCGTCACGCCACTTTTGGTTGAGCTGATGCTGGGTGCGGATGCGGGCAACGTCAGCCTGTGGGATGCGGTGGTGAAAATCAGTTTGATGTTATTGCTGCCTTTTGTGTTAGGGCATATGGCGCGCCCTTATATCGGCGCTTGGGTGGATAAAAATAAAGCTTGGCTTAAAAACGTCGATCAAAGTTCGATTTTGCTGGTGGTTTATACCGCTTTTAGTTCGGCGGTAGTGGCGGGGCTGTGGTCTATGGTTCCTGTATCGTCTTTAGTGATTTTATCTGTGGTTTGCTTGCTGATTTTGCTTGTGGTGTTGGCGGGCACAACTTATTTGGCGCGGGCGTTGCGCTTTAATAAAGAAGACGAAATTACCCTTGTTTTCTGTGGATCAAAGAAAAGTTTAGCTACCGGTGTGCCTATGGCGCAGGTTATTTTTGCGGGGGCGACGGTAGGGCCTGTGCTTTTGCCTTTGATGATTTTTCATCAGCTGCAATTGATGCTCTGCGCGGTGCTAGCCAGTCGCTATGCTAAGCGCCCCATGCCAATTACAGCCCCATAAATTCGACCAAAACGGTTTTAATTAAAAAGCCTAAAACCCCTAAGCCCAAGGCAAAAAATAGGATAAACATGCCGAATTTTCCGGCCTTGGAGCGCTTGCCTAAATCATAAATAATAAAAAACATAAAAGTGACCAGCACACCAATGCCGACCACCAAGGAAATACTTTCAAATTGTGCTGCGTTCATATTTTATTTTAGTAAAAAAGTAACCAATAAACGAATGTAGTGTTCGATGATGTTGCGAATATGTGCCATGTCGGCAGGCTCGGGGCTGCTTAGCAAAGAGTTGTATTCCATGGTATGAAATAGCCCGATTAAGATTTCGGCATCGGCGCGTGGATTGGCGGATTTTACCTGCACAGAAAAGAACTCAATGGCTTTTTCATAGAGGGCTTTGCGATGCATTTGTGCCAGTTCGCGCACCTTGGGGTTGATTAGGGCTTCGTAGCGAAAAGACTGCTCGATAATAAGCATGTCGTGCTGGCCTTGTACTTGGTTTTGCATGTATTCGGTTACTTTCTCGCTCATAAAGGCGATCAGTTTTTCTTGGCCTTCGCTGCTGCGAATATCTTGCTGTAAAAAGCTGCCTAAGGGCTGATAAAAATGCGAGGTAAATTCGTCAAGTACGGCTAACGCTTTTT
>JBDKHD010000120.1:0-8418 GCA_039797885.1 Pseudomonadota bacterium | reverse complement strand
GCCCAAAGACAGCAACATAGCGAGTGCTAACGGGGTTTTCAGATTTTTCATAGGCTTTCCTCTCTCAAGTTATCGCTTTTTTAAGGTGAAAAATTGTTGCTTAAAAACGCTTATTGGCGGCAACAACCAACGTGCATTTTCTTGCAGGTAAATCATTAGGCTTTGGGTATAGCGTATTTATTAAATTCATCCACTCTCAAATAAAATTTAATTTCCTGTTGCGATCAATATGCACTTATAACGTTAAAAATATCTTGATCTGCCTCAGTTTTTTTCCCCTGCTATCCCATGTTTAGAACTTAATATAAGTAAAGATGTGTAAGTATTTTATTGGATTAATTTATATCCATTTGATTTATTTAGATTTTTTGTATCATTAAAAAAGATTACTCACAAATAACTACCTACAAAATTCAACCAAGACTCTTTTTAGAAACTTAGTTGAATTTTTTGCTGGCAATTAAAACTTCCAGTTCACCTCGACATCCAAGGCGCGCTGTGCAGCGGGCAGCTCGTCGGGGTTTTGATAGCTTTTATTGGTGAGGTTTAACGCCGCCGCACTGACGCTTAGGTTTTTCGTCGCCTGATAATACGCGGCTAAATTAAATTCGGCGTAGGAATGGGTTTTTTTGGTTACTGGGTCGCCCTTTGAGTTGAAATCTTCGCGCTTGGATTTTCCGTAGCTGCGCACATAAAAATCCCAGTCAAAGTTCGACAGCATTTGCCATTCCAGCCCTGCTCGTGCCTGATAAAGTGGCAAGCCACTGCTCCATGTGCTTACGCCGTTACCAAAGATTAATTCGCGCTCTTGCGCGCTGACATTCAAATAAGGCCGCCAAGCGTCGATGCGATAAGCCAGCATCAGCTCTATGCCTGTGGTGTCGGCTTTTTGAGCGTTAAACCATTCAAAGCAGTAGGTTTGGTTTTTACCTGAAGATGAAAGTTCGCATTTACTGTCGGACGTGTAAGCACCAGGGGAAGCAAGGATACGTCTTTTATCAATAAAGTTCTGTGCTTGGCTGTAATAGAGCGTGGCATCCATACTCAGCTGCTTACCCTCTACGCGCGCCCCCAGCTCGTAGGTGGTAGCTTCCTCGGCTTTTAAATCGGGGTTGCCGTAATTCATCGCACCGTTGCCTGGCGTTGCGGAAAACTGCTGCGTCAGACTTGGGTAGGTGTAGCCTTGAGCCACATTAAGGCGCAGTGAGGAAATATCTGAGGTTTGCCACACTAGGGACGCCGAACCCACCAGCTGATCGTCGCTCTGTTTGCTCGGCGTGCGTTCGGTGCTTTTTTCCAGCTTGGATTCAATATTGTAATAACGCGCACCTAGGTTGGCTTCAAGCGCATTCACCAGCTGGATTTGTTGCTGCACAAAGACCGACCAGAAAGACTGCTCGGCCTGCTGGTTCGAGAAAGCTGGCGTGGTAATAGCAGGTAAAGGGGCGGGCCTGTAGGTGGTTTTCGTGGTGGTTTTGTCCACATCCAAGGCATCTTTCTGGTACTCAAAACCCAGCAAAGTAATGTTATCCCCAAGTAAACGGCTGGCAAAATTGAGCTGCGCGCCTTGCGTCATCAAATCGTCGTGCGAACGTGAAAAGCTGTCGCTTTTTATCGCAGGCGTGGGCGGTGGCGTCAATTTAGCAGGGATATCCACATTTGAGGTGTTATCCATAATGCGCGTGCCCGTTTGATAATAGAGATTGGCGTGCACAGCATGAATTTTGGCGTTGTCATCATCAAAGCTGTAATTCAAAGCATTGCGAGTGGAGTCACGCTTTGGAAAGCCCAAGCTCATATCCATATTTTCAACAGGAGCCATCCATGCATTGGCCGACTGTTTAAAATAATCCCCCTGCCAAGCCAAACGCTGCCTGTCATCCACACGATAGCCAAGCTCCGCCGAAATGGATTTTTGTTCGGAGTCGCTATCGACCAATCTGTGCGTGTTGACAAGGTTCTTGCCTAAGGGCTTGCTGGCGATTTTATCTGGCGTGCGGCGGTCGCCAAATTCCGCCTGCGCCGCTTGCAAGCGCCAATCTACGCTCTTCGCGGCGCCCATCACGCCTGCACTGGCGCGATAGCCGCGCGTGGCGCTGTAATAGCCCGCACCAAGAAGCACTTGCTGCTCACCCGCCTGCGCTTTACGCGTCGTAATGTTGACCACCCCACCAATAGCGTTACTGCCATGCACCACCGAGGCCGAGCCACGCACCACTTCAATTTTATCAATCATATTCACATCGATAAGCAGAGGTGAGCCGTAAGTGGAATGGTCTGGAATGGGTTGACCGTTGATTTTTACCAGCACGCGACGTGAGTTTTCACCGCGTAAAGACAGGCGCTTCATACCTGGCACGCCCGAATCCACCACATCAATGCCAGGAATATCGCGAAATACTTCGGCTAAATCGGCCACCGGCTTTTGCTCCAATTGCTCACGCTCAAGCACAGTGATGGCCGCAGGGGCAACTAAGGCATGTTGGCGAAAACCTGTGGCGCTGACGACTTGCTTACTTAAACTGGCTTCTTGCGCCCACAACGAGCCAGACACACCTAAGCTCACCAGAGACACAGCGAAAGCCAAGGAGGTTTTTTGCATCTTCATAACGACAGCCTTATGTAAAAAAATCTATACGGATATTCCCCCAAGCCCTAAGCAAATACCATTGAGCTAAATCAAGGGACATAACTTTAAAATGCCGCTGCCTAAAAAGTGGGTGTGCGCTGTGCTACCTTGGTTCTTATGTATTTTTCACCAAGATCCGGGTAAAAAGTACCAGCGCCTTGCAACACAGCCGAGAACAAATATTTTCGCCTTGTTTTTCATGGAGTTAGAAGATAAACCCCAGCTTAGTCAGGATCCCAAAATACCGTGCCCAAAGCCTTTGCCACCCAAATCTACCCAGATAGTGGTAAGTTTGCTTCACCTACTCGGTATTTAATACAAAGCCCGTCCACTGCAACATACGCACAAATTAAAGCGGTACCTTGAGAGAAGACTATGACTGCACCCAGCACCATGCACAGCCCCTACTATCAGGCTCAAGGCAGTGAAGTCGAATTGTTTCTTCATGCCAGTCAAAATCAGCTTCCCGTCTTAATTAAAGGCCCTACAGGCTGCGGCAAAACTCGTTTTGTTGAACACATGGCCGAAAAACTGGGGCGCAAGCTTTACACCGTAGCCTGCCACGATGACCTCACCGCCGCCGATTTAGTTGGCCGCTTTTTAATTGGCAAGGACGGCACATTTTGGCAAGACGGCCCTTTAACTCGCGCGGTGCGTGAAGGCGCTATCTGCTATTTGGATGAAGTGATTGAGGCGCGTAAAGACACCACGGTGGTGATCCACCCCTTAACCGACAATCGCCGTATTTTGCCCTTAGATGGCACGGGTGAAATCCTACAGGCCGCACCTGGCTTTATGCTGGTAATGTCCTACAACCCAGGTTATCGCAATTTAATGAAAGGCTTGAAGCCCAGCACTCGCCAGCGTTTTGTGGGCCTAGGCTTCGACTACCCAGAAGTGGCTATGGAAGCCAGCATCATTACCCACGAAACTGGTATCGATGATAAACGAGCCAAAGAGTTGGCCGATATTGCAAAGGCGTTGCGCAGTCTCAAGGATGCCGATTTAGAAGAAGCGCCCTCTACTCGTTTATTAATTCACTGCGCGTATTTAATTAAAACGGGGTTGCCCGCCATGGAGGCCGCCGAGGCCGCTCTCGTGCAAACCTTAACCGATGATAACGCTACGGCGGATGCTTTACGTCAAGTTGTAAAAGCCATCCTAAGTGCACAATAAAGTTGTTTTACTACCAACCGTGAAGAGGAAACTCTATGTCTGAACGCTTTACCAAGGGCATGGCCCGAAACATCTACTACGGCGGAGGAATCTTCTTCTTCCTGCTGTTTATTGCTTTAACGGTCGATACCGTTAACGTTATTCCTAAACGCGAAAATACCGCAGGTATTACCGAACAGGTAAAACACGGTAAAGAGCTGTGGGAGAAGAACAACTGCGTGGGCTGCCACTCTTTGCTAGGTGAAGGCGCGTACTTTGCTCCTGAGCTGGTCAACGTGTTTCAGCGCCGTGGCATGGGCAACGAAGAAGCTTTCAAAGGTTTCTTTGCTGGCTGGATGAAAGCGATGCCAACCAACGTGCCAGGCCGTCGTCAAATGCCCCAATTTAACCTGACCGACGAAGAAATTAACGATTTGGCGGATTTCTTGATTTGGTCTTCTCGCATTCAAACTGCGATGGATTGGCCACCAAACATCGAAGGCTAATTTAGTTTAAAGTTTTTTATTCACCATTAAGGATCACCTTATGAAATATCAAAGCCAAGCGGCTGCTAAGCCCTACTTTGTATTCGCTATGATTCTGTTCCTTGGCCAGATCGTGTTCGGTTTGATCATGGGTACTCAGTACATCATTGGCGACTTCCTGTTCCCTGAAATCCCTTTTAACGTCGCGCGTATGGTGCACACCAACCTCCTCATTGTGTGGTTGTTGTTCGGCTTTATGGGTGCGGCTTACTACCTCGTTCCTGAAGAATCTCAAACCGAACTTTTCAGCCCCTTATTGGCAAAAGTACTGTTCTGGGTATTCGCTATTGCTGGCACCTTGACCATTATTGGTTACTTGGCTGTGCCTTACGCCAAACTGGCGGAAATCACCTACAACGATCTGCTACCCACCATGGGTCGTGAGTTCTTAGAACAACCTACTATCACCAAAATGGGTATCGTGGTTGTGGCTTTGGGCTTCCTCTTTAATATCGGCATGACCATTTTGCGCGGCCGTAAAACCGTTATTAACTTGGTGCTGATCACAGGCTTGTTGGGCCTTGCGGTGTTCTTCCTGTTCTCTTTCTACAACCCTGCTTCACTGGTGATGGACAAATACTTCTGGTGGTGGGTTGTGCATCTGTGGGTAGAAGGCGTCTGGGAATTGATTTTGGCGTCCATTCTGGCCTTCATTTTGATCAAAACCACCGGTGTAGACCGTGAAGTGATCGAAAAATGGTTGTATCTGATCATCGCCATGGCTTTGGTGTCTGGCATTTTAGGTACTGGCCACCACTACTTCTTTATCGGTGCGCCCGATTACTGGCTGTGGATTGGTTCTGTGTTCTCTGCGGTCGAGCCTCTGCCTTTCATCCTGATGGTGATCTTTGCCTTCAGCACCGTGAAACAAAGCCGTCGTAATCACCCCAACAAAGCCGCTATTGCTTGGGCTAAAGGTTGTGCAGTGATGGCGTTCTTGGGCGCGGGCGTGTGGGGCTTCCTGCATACCTTGGCTCCTGTGAACTACTACACTCACGCCACCCAGCTTACCGCTGCACACGGCCACTTGGCCTTCTTCGGTGCTTACGCCATGATCGTGATGGCCATCATCTCTTATGCTTGGCCACAACTGCACGGCAAACAATGTTCAAGCCCAGCCGCACAAAAAATGGAAATCGCGTCCATTTGGCTGATGAGCTTGTCTATGATTGCGATCACCCTGTTCCTAACCGCCGCAGGTTTTGAGCAAGTGATGCTGCAACGTATGCCTGAAAGCGGCCAAGCGCTGAGCTTTATGGTCACTCAAGATTCTTTGATGGGCTTGTACTGGGCACGTTTGATCAGTGGTTGCTTCTTCACTGTGGGCTTGCTGATGTACTTCTACAGCTTCATCGTAGCCAGCAAAACCAAAGCACAAGCACCTACTTTAGAAAAAGCTTAATCCTCTGGGTTAAGTCGCCAAAGGCCGCATAAGCGGCCTTTGGCACATTTAAGCAAGACAAAACCCTATGTTTTACAGGTGTTTACACCAAAGCTTACGAGGTAATACAGATGGAAGAAGCCGTTGGTATTCGTTGGCACCATTTTATTACCAAGATGGCGCAGCGCAGCCACCCTAGCGCCCGCGTGCTGCTGGAAGACAACCAAGCCAGCCTTGCCATTATTTTTCGAGCCTTAGGCGGTGACGGTGGCTTGAGCCTACGCGCCAGTGCCGAGCAAAGCCTAAGCACCACCCGTACTTTCCTACAAAAGATCGCAGGCAGCGGTCATCGTCACGCACTGGCTTGGCGCGATCAGGACAGCCTGCACCTGCCTGCGCAGCTGGATTACTACCCCAGCCCAGACCTCAATAAAGATTTATATTTGTGGCTTACTGCCCTTGCCTCGTGCCGCCCACTGGCCAGCATGCACCAAGGCAACTGGATTCAAGCCAACCAAGCCGCCGTACGGGCCTGCTTGGCGCGCTTTCCAGGGTTCCATGCGCTGTACCTGCGCCTGGCTCAAGCTGAAGTGGCCGAGCGCCAAAGCCGCCTGCATATCAGCAAAGCCAACCAAAAACGTGAAGACGCACTGCTGCAAGCCATTCTCAAGCCTGGCAGCGTGGAGTTTTTACCCAAGGGCCAGGGCGATGCCAACCCAGTGCCGCTGTGGCTCTACCCTGCCGACCGCCGCGTAAGCCCCTTACGCCCCGATCAAGACAACGACGAAGGCGAAGAGCGTCGCGCCAATAACGACAAGCCCAATTCACCGCAAAAACCCACACGTAAAAAAGCCGAATTAGCCGAAGATCCCGAAGGGCGTACGGGCATTATGCTGTTTCGCTTGGAAAGCATTTTCTCTTGGTCGGAATACATTCCGCTGGATCGTAATCAAGACGACGAAGACGACGACGATGCTGAACGCGTGGCCGACGACTTAGACAAAATCACGCTGTCGCACAACCGCAGCACCAAGGCCGCCAAAGTTAAGCTGGATCTAGACCTGCCCAGCGAATTTGAAGACGACATTCCTCTAGGCGATGGCCTGCTTTACCCAGAATGGGATTACCGAAAAGGCTTGCTGAAAAAAAATCATTGCCGCGTCATTCCTTTTGCGCCGCGTAAAGCCGTACCCTGCTCCATTCCCGAACGCCTGTTGGTTTCGGCGCAGAAATTACGCAAACAGTTTTCAAGCTTTAACACTCAGCCATTGGTGTTGCGCCGCCAGATTCAGGGGCACGAGCTGGACATCAACGCCTGCCTAGAGCAGCGCGTGGCGCAGCTGCGTGGCAATGCCCCCAGCAACGCCTTGGTATGGAAACAAAAACAAGTGCAGCACCGCGATTTATCCTGCTTGGTGCTGGCGGACTTATCACTTTCGACCGACGCTTGGGTCAACGGTGAAAAGCAAGTGATTAGCGTCATTCGCGACAGCCTGCATTTGCTTGGCGAAGCGCTGCACGCCAGCGATGATGATTTTGCGCTGTATGGTTTTTCTTCGCGCAAGCGCAACCATGTGCGCTTTAACATGATTAAAAATTACAACGAGCCATGGAGCGATGTGATTCATGGTCGTATTGCCGCACTGGAGCCTGGTTATTACACCCGCTTAGGCGCGGCCATTCGCCAATCCATCGACATTATTCAAGATCACCCTGCGGATAAACGTCTATTGCTAATTTTGACCGACGGCAAACCCAACGACTTGGATATCTACGAAGGCCGTTATGGCATCGAAGATACCCGCAAAGCCATTCTCGAAGCCCATCAAGCGGGCATCATCACCTACTGCGTCACCATCGACCAAAGCACCGCCGATTATGTGCCCTACGTCTTTGGCCAGCAGCGCTTCTACCACCTCAATAAAGCCGAACAACTGCCCATCATGTTGCCACGCCTTTATTTGAATCTCACAGGACGCATTCAATGAAGACCTTAGAGTTAAATCAGCCGCTTGAAACACCAACCACCGAGCCAAACTCGGCCACTACACAGGCCACGCAAAAGCATCAAGCCCACATTCCTGGCGACATTGCTCTGTGGTTTTTCTTGTTGGCAGAGCTGGCCGTATTTGGCATTTTAATTTTAGGTTTTGCCTTGGTGCGTTTGTCTCAGCCTGAGATGTTTTTACAAGGCTTAGAAAAACTGCATTTAAACGCAGGCATCATCAATACCATGGTGCTGCTCACGGGCAGTTATTTTGCTGCTTTAGGTGTGCTGCGTGTGCGCAAAGGGCAAGCTGCTAGCCGTTTTTTTGTTGGGGCAGCCTTTACAGGCGTGATTTATATGGTGGTAAAAATAAGCGAATACATCGACTTATTTAGCCAAGGTTATTCGCTGCATTACGATACGTTTTTTGGCTTTTATTTTTTTGCAACTTTTTTCCATTTTTTGCATGTAGCCGCAGGCGTAGTGATTTTACTGTTGGTGGCCAATTGGCTGCATAGAAGCTCAGACAGCCTCGAAAAACGCACCCAAGCCGCAGAAAGTATTGCTTCATATTGGCACATGGTCGATATCGTTTGGATTGTGCTTTTCCCTACCCTATACCTACTTAAATAATTTGGAGGTAAATACCAATGCGGTTACCATATCTCGCCCCAAAATGGTTGATTATGCTCGCTCTAACCCTAGTGGTGGCACTGAACCC
>JBDKHD010000119.1:0-10372 GCA_039797885.1 Pseudomonadota bacterium | reverse complement strand
AGGCGTCAATAACGGCCTAGGTATTTTCCTGCCCGCGCCTTATGCAGCTTTTTATAGCTTTCTATAAGGCGTAGGTGTTTATCCAAACCTTCTAATTTCAGACTGGTTTCAGTCAGGCCATAAAAACGCACCGAGCCATTAATAGAACCCACGACCGCATCCATCACTTCTTGGCCAAACATTAAAGTTAAATTGGGCAAAAACTCTTCCAGTGTTAAATCGTCTTCAAGGCTGGCGTGCAACGCAGCCTCCATCGCCTGATAAAACAGCCCGCGCGCACGAGTGTTGTCGTTGTACTGCAAATAATCTTCCACACCTTCAAGCGCATCGGCCAATTTACCCAGCGCCAAATAAATCAGAATTTTCAACTCTAAAATCGTCAGCTGACCCCAAGGCGTGTTTTCATCAAACTCCACACCAATCAGGGTAATGATATCGGTGTATTGATCCAGCTCGCTGTCATCCAAACGGCGCAGCAAAGCACGCAGTTCTTTGTTGCTTAATCGATGCAGATTTAAAATATCGGCACGAAAATCCAGCGCTTTATTGGTGTTATCCCAGATTAAATCTTCAACAGGGTAAATCTCGGAAAAATCGGGCACGATAATTCGGCACACATAAGCACCCAACTGATCGTGCACCGCCATATAAGACTCTTTACCCAGTTTTTCAAGCAAGCCAAATAAATACTCGGCTTCTTGTGCTGTTGTTCCTGAAAAATCCCAAGTGCAAAATTCGTAATCGGGTTTACTGGAAAAATAACGCCAAGAAATAACGCCTGAGGAGTCAATAAAATGTTCGACAAAATTATTGGGCTCAGTGACGGCCAGCTCACTAAAAGTCGGCTTTTGAATATCGTTTAAACCTTCAAAGCTGCGCCCTTGTAGCAGCTCCGTCAGCGTGCGTTCGATGGCTACAAAAGGATTGGGGTGCGCGCCAAAACAAGGGAAAACACCGCCTGTTTTTGGGTTCATCAAGGTAATAGACACCACAGGATATTGCCCACCTAAAGACGCATCTTTAATCAGCACAGGAAAGCCCTGCTCTTTTAATGCCTCAATGCCCGCCATAATACTGGGGTAATTTTGCAAAACTTCGGCGGGGTAATCGGGCAAAGCCAGCTGATTTTCGATAATTATTTTTTTAACCGCCCGTTCAAATATTTCCGACAAACACTGCACCTGAGCCTCGGCCACGGTGTTTCCTGCACTCATGCCGTTGCTTAAATACAGGTTTTCAATCAAGTTTGTCGGAAAATAAACGGTTTCTCCATCGCTTTTGCGCACAAAAGGCAAAGCGCAAATACCGCGCTCGGTATTGCCTGAGTTGGTATCGTATAAATGCGTGCCAAAAAGCTCATCATCGGGGTTGTAAAAATCCAAACAGTATTCATCCAAAATACCCTCAGGAAGCGCTCCTTTCGGGCCAGGCTTAAACCATTTTTCATTGGGATAATGCACATAGTCGGCATGAGCAATTTCTTCGCCCCAGTATTGGTCGTTATAAAAGAAATTGCAGTTCATGCGCTCGATGTATTCACCCAAGGCCGAGCACAAAGCCGCTTCTTTGGTTGCACCTTTGCCATTGGTAAAACACATGGGAGAAGAGGCTTCACGCAAGTGCAAAGACCAAACATGGGGCACGATATTTCGCCACGAAGCAATTTCAATTTTAATGCCAATATCCGCCAAAATTTGCGTCATAGTGCGGATGGTTTGCTCTAGCGAGGCGTCCTTTCCAATAATAAAATGCTCGCCGCTGTCGCTGGGTTTAACACTGAGCAAACCCTGAGTGTCGGCGTCGATGTTGTCTACCGCCTCAATAATAAATTCAGGATTATTTTGAATGGTGCGCTTGACCGAGCAGCGATCAATGGAGCGCAAAATACCCAGCTTATCTTTTTCGCTGATGCTATCAGGCAGCTCGACTTGGATTTTAAAAGTTTGTTTATATCGATTTTCAGGGTCAACAATATTATTTTGCGACAGGCGAATACCATCGGTGGAAATATCGCGCGTTTGGCAATAGACCTTGACGAAATAAGCCGCACACAGCGCCGAGGATGCCAAAAAATAATCAAAGGGCCCAGGCGCAGAACCATCGCCTTTATAGCGAATGGGCTGATCAGCAATGACAGTAAAGTCATCAAACTTGGCTTCTTGGCGAAGGTTATCAAGGTAATTAACTTTAATTTCCATGGCATACCGTAATTTAAAGGGTGAAATTGCGCGGCATTATCCCTGTTTTGCCGCTGTACTTAAACCTTTAAAAATGGCATAAGGCTGGCTGCTTTCACTTTGCCCTAAATACCATGTCGCTTAGCCCTCTTGCTGCTTATCGCCACGCACTGAACCAAGGTTTTGCCTACGACGCCGCACAAGAGCGCGCGGCCTTGGCGTTGGAGCAATGTTTTCAAGCGCTGGAACAAGGCGAAACGCCGCAAGGCTTGTATTTATGGGGGCAAGTTGGGCGGGGTAAAACTTGGCTAATGGATAATTTCTACGCTGCTCTTAACGTCCCTGCTAAACGCCAGCATTTTCATCATTTTTTAGCTTGGCTGCACCAAAGGCTATTTGCCCTAACAGGCACCGAAAATCCACTGACACACATTGCTCAAGAATTACGCCAAGAAATAAAAGTGCTGTGTTTTGATGAATTATTTATCAGCGATATTGGCGATGCCATGCTGCTTGGGCCGTTATTTCAAGCCTTATTTGCGCAAGGCGTGGTGCTGGTTGCCACCTCCAATCAAGCCCCAGAACAGCTTTACGCCAACGGCTTTAATCGTGAGCGTTTTTTACCCGCCATTACCGCCATAAATACCCACTGCCAAACTTTGCATTTAGAGGGTGCGCAGGATCATCGTTTAACGGGCGAGAAAAAATGGCAGCGTTATTTTGTGCAGCCCGATTTAAACCCTGCGCCTATGGCCGCGTTATTTTTTGAACTGACAGGGCAAAAACCCTTAGCGACTGAACTTATTATTCAAGGGCGCACCTTGGCCGTTTTAGGCGCCGCACAAAGGGTACTCTGGGCGGATTTCACGCATTTATGCGCAGCCAATTTAGCCGCCAGCGACTACATGGTTTTGTGCCAAAAATATCGCCACATTATGCTAAGTGCCATCCCTAAACTCAGCGCCACGCAGCAAGATGCCAAAATCGCTCGCGGCACCGAAGATGCTGCTAATTTGGTGGTCGCAGGTGGGCGCACCCTACCCGCCTTAGCACGCAACGACAACGCCGTGCGGCGCTTTATCGCCCTCGTCGATGAGTGCTACGACCAGGGCGTCACCCTTAGCCTGCAAGCCGCCCTGTCTTTAAATGAACTCTATAGCGAGGGCGCACTGCTTGCGCCTTTTGCTCGCACTCTAAGCCGCATCGAAGAAATGCAAAGAAAATAAGCTAGTCTTAAGCGCATACTTTATTTTTATCGGGGAAGATCATGGAACGTTCCAGCCTTTTAATCCTGTGTTTTTTTACATTTTTTGCTTACGGCCAAAGCGATTGCACCAAGCTGACCATCAGCGGCCCTGCCGAATATCCGCCTTATTTGTGGCAAGCAAGCCTGCCCAGCACCGAGGTAAAAGGTGCTTCTTTGGCCTTGCTTAAATCCATCAGCGAAAAATCTGGCCTGCAATTTCAGATGGTTTACACAGGCTCGTGGGCGCGTACGCAAATGGAGCTAAAGTCTGGCAGCTTGGCTATGCTCACTGGGCTTTTTTATAACGACGAGCGCGCCCTGGTGATGGATTTTTTATAGCCCGCCTATGCGCAAAGCAACGCCCGAATTTGGGTACACAAAGATCAAACACCAAACTTCCTCAAACTCGAGCAGCTAAAGCCATTACGAGGCGCAACCCAAATCGGCTTTAGCCTTGGCCGCACCTTCGACAACTACGCCAAAGAAAACCTGAAACTGTCGCGAGTTCGCAGCATTTCACAGGCATTTAAAATGCTGGAAAGCAAACGCGTGGATTACGTTGCCTATGAAGAACAACCTGGCATCGCCATTTTAAGCCGCATGAGCACAACCCAAGACCAGCTTAAAATGCTGCCGATGAACATCTCCAGCGAGGGCATTTATCTGGCGATAGGTAAAAACTCAGCCTGCAACAAGCCTGAAATTATCGAGCCTATTCAAAAAGCCCTGCGCGAACTCAATAAAAGCAAAACCATGGAAAAAATGGTGCAAGAAGCACAAACACAGTGGAAAACCGAGCAGATAAAATAGGGAAAAGCAGATGGTAGAACTACCCAGATTCGAACTGGGGACCTCTACCATGTCAAGGTAGCGCTCTAACCAACTGAGCTATAGTTCTAAAGAAGTGGCGCGCATTATAAGACCCAAAAAATGGAATGCAAGTGTTTTGTACCCCAAGTTTTAGCCTAGGGCTGGCTATTTTAGAACCAGCCTGCCCGACTTTGGGCTGGGCGAGCTTTAAAAAACCTGCGCACCGCGCCCCTGTTTCTATTAAAAGAAATACTCCCAAAACGGCACCACACTAACTTCACCCAGTGACATGCTTTGGTTATAGGTTAAAATCACGCGTTCATGCACTTCAAAGGGGAGCTTTAATAGGCCATTTACTTCACGCGCTTGATTGTGCTCATTTAACTCGTAGCAAACCTGAATGGCGATTAGCTTTCCTTCATTTTTTATAATGAAATCACATTCATTTTCTTTATTGTAAAAGAAAATTTCGTCACCTCGTTTTTGAAGTTCGGAAAACACCAAGTTTTCCAGCAGCTTTCCGTAATTATTCGAAAAACAAAAGCTCAGCTTCATAAATGAATTATCGGTCAAATAGAGTTTCTTCTTGGTGCTTGCCTGTTCCTTTAATGAATATGAAAATTGATTTAATTCACTGAATAAATAGCTGCTTCCCAGCGCATAAATATAATCCTTCACGGAAACATCACTGAGCTTTACCACACGCGCTAAAGATGAGTACGAAAATAGCGTGACGATATTGGAAGTTAAATAAAAGCTCAGCTCTTTAAAGCCTTTTATATCGCGAATTCCCGTATTCGCCACGCAATCTTTAAAAAAAATAGCTTCGTAATAACTACTGATGATTTCACGTTTAATGGCATCTGGGGCATTATAAACTTCGACAAAAGAGCCGTAAGTCATCATGTCATCAACAATTTTCAGAACTTTAGGAAGCTCCTCATTCAGCCTCATAAAAGTATCTATATCATTAATGCGTAATATTTCATTAAAACTTAATGGGTAAATTTGTCTAGAAAGATAGCGCCCTGTTAGCAAAGTGGCAAACTCGCCACTCAAGAGAGATGAATTTGATCCCGTAATAAATATTTTTTTAAACAGCTCACTGTCGTACATGCTTTTGACGTATTTTTCCCAGCCTGAAATCGCTTGCACTTCATCTAAAAATAAATACTGGATTTTTTTCTGTGTTAGCGTCTCTGCCGTCTGTATTATTTCATAAAGCCCAGCGGGGTTGTTCGCATACTGAATAAAAAACGGGTCGTCTAAGTTCACATACAAAATGCTGCCAGCATCCACACTGTGCAGCAGTTGGTTAATCAGCAGCTTAAACAAAGAGGACTTGCCGCTACGACGAATGCCTTGTAACACCTGAATGTGGCGCACCGATACATTTTCAAGCAAAAGCTCAAACACCTTACGGGAGTACAGGTTTTGATACGGCTTCTGCCAGTGCCCATTTTGGCTAATCAATACATTCCTCATATCATACCTTGAGAATAAACAAGAAACTCAAATCATAATATGAGAAACGGCATAATTATTCAATAGGCAACAAGGGGTTATTCTATGACGAGGTAGCCAACGAGGTGCAATCGAGAGCTTCTCCCCGTAACCTAAGCGGACAATTTTGCGCACGTCTTTACCACCCCCACTATTTGCGCCAATTTCAGTGTTATTACTTGCACTTCCTTACAAAAGCATCGTGATTTCGCCACAGACTTTTGACTGCTGACAGGGATAATCCGCAGGTTTCGATCACCCTTTGAAGGCGCTGCTGTGCATAACCCCCTACACACCCTGAGTATTGTTTCTTTCACGTTGGCATTAGGAGCTTGTTCAGGCAGCACGACCAGCCCTGAAGAAATCCAGCAGCAACAGCGCATAGAATCCGCCATAAGCAGCGGCAACCCCTCCGCCTTGCAGCCCGAAGACGCCGCCAGCCTGCTGCAACAAGCCATCAGCGAGGCTGGGCGTTTGCAGAACTTGCAGCAGGCCAACATCAAAAATATTTATATTGACGGTATCAGCCCAGAGCTGGATTTCACCACCAACAGCCTAAGCATTTTCCCCCGCCAAGCCACAGTCGCCTTTCCTTATTTAGTAGCCAATAACGGCAACGTGTTAGCCTCCATTTCCTTGCAAGGCAAAGGCCGTGGCTTGGCTTACGGTCGCGATATGCTGGAGCATTTAAATACAGGTAACGTCGCGCACAAACCGCTGTTTAACCGCACCTTTAATTGGATTGTTTTAGGCGATGCCAACCAAAAAGTAACCAAGCTGAAATACGCCATCACAGGCTACGACAACAATCGTTTTAACCAGTATTTAACCAGCCGTAATATTCAATCAGAAAAAATCATGTGCGACCTAAACGACAGCAACAACAGCTGCTGGCAGCAAGCCGATTTATTGGTATTTGGTTCAGGAGCGGCCGCCTCCACTTCGCGCGAGAAACAAATTAAACAGTACCAAGAAGCAGGCAAGCCCATTCTTTATCTCCACGCCAGCTGGGCAAACTCCAACGGTGGCCGCCAAGTGGTGCATGGTTTAGGCATGGAGATGGGCGACTACCCTGGCAATTATTTTCAAAGTGCAGATGGCATTAAAATTCGTGCCGATCGTCCTTTAGCCGACACGCTCAAACGCAGCGATCAATTTGGTGATCTGTATAAAACGCTGAATATGCTGGCCGATCCGCAATTGGTACACAATTTCAGCGAAGATATAACGCCGACCAACACCATTACCAAATACATGAACGAACTGGGCAGCATACAAAGCGCGAGCATAAAATTATTTAGCAGCGATTACACACAAATTTATCGCCTACTGGTGCTTTGGGCAGACCTCTATCGCACGCAATTGGTGTACAAACAGCCTGAAATACTTGTGACAGGCAATGCCAATAAATTTTTAAGCGCTTACGCTTCGGATTCCTTTTTATACTCTGCGCGCAAACACACCAAAACCAACCCCGAAGGCGCTGGGGATTACATGCCTAAAGCTGCGCAATTTATGCAGGTGAATGGCAGCGAAATTATTGAAGTGACCATTGCGCAAGGCAGTGGCGCTACGGCTATTGGCCTAGGCGCAATTCCAGGTGGCGCAGTCCAAATTGAAATTGTCGATGCCGCAGGTTTGAGCTATTTAGGCGTACAAACCAGCCATATTCGTACTTACGGCAACCCACTGCAAAAAACGGATGCTGGGAATTATGAATACGATCGCCCCCGCCGCCCTCATTCTTTTACTGTGCCCTTAAATGCCACCGAGGCCACCGATTTTATTACTCCCTTTGGTGGCCCGCTGTTTTTACGCTACGAAGGCGGCGCACAAGGCAAGGTGGTGAAATTAAAAATCACTGGCGCGGTAAATTATTCGCACTTTGATTTCACTAAAACCATGAGTGATGAAGAAATGGCTTACGCGATTTCCGCTTTAGAACAGGGCGAATTTGGCTGGCAAACTTTAAAATTTGTTGGTGGTGAAATTCAGCAAACGCTGTACTACGCCCGCAGTGCGATGGGCAAGCGCGATCCCAAAGACTATGTGGTGAATGACTTACAAAATCAGCTGTTTAAAAGCAACCACATGGCCATGGGTTTTAATAACGAGAAGATGGCTGCAAGCGGTGTAGTCACGTGCGCTGCGTTAGATTGGGATTGCACCAGTGCGGTTCATAATGCCCCCAGCGTGCAGCATTTTATTGGCTGGCTGGCGGCCTGTGGCTTTTTATGTTCGGGCAATCCATCCGATGGCGCATCGGGCTTGGCGGTGGGCTGGGGCTGGGCGCACGAGCTAGGTCACAACACCGTACAACGCATTTTTAATATTTTATCTTGCCAAGTGGAGTGCGATAACAACGTGTTGGCTGCCGCGACCATGCTGCGCCTTTACGACACTAAAAAAGGCACAACTAAACCCAATTTGGATTACCCCGATTTATACAAAAGACTGGGAAATAGCCTAGCCACAGGGAAAACGGGCGTTCCTTTGCAAGAAGAAATGCGCAAAGACCTGTGGGATTCTGGCGTAGATCAAAACTCTATGCGCCCTGTGTTTTTTGAATTAAGTTTTCTGTACAGCAAACATCGTTTGGGGATGAATAAACCCAATATCACCAGCACTTTGGAATTTTTAGCTTTGCTGAATATCGGCACGCGCTTAGTGGATCGTACTCTGGGCAATACGCCAACAGAAGCCATGCTGGATAAATACGCCATGCGCGGCTTTGCTAAAGGCGGCGCAGAAGGTATCAGCAATACCGATTTGCTTTATGTGCTTAGCTCGAAAATCATCGGCAAAAATATGCGTGATGTCTTTTATATGTATGGCCTGCCTATTTCCGATAAAGCCTTAGCCGCTGTAAGCGCCGTGACTTCGAAGCAAGCATCTATGGAGTTTTATGCTGTGCCCTTAAATGGCAACGATATTGAAAATGGCCAATGGCTTACAGTTTCTGTCGCCAGCCGACCTGCTTGGCCTTTTAGCAACTAGCCTCATCAAAGTGGCTTGCCTTGTAATTTTTGCAGGGCGAGCCACTGCAAAGCCATAATGGCCGCCGCGTTATTAATTTGATCCTTTTCAACACTCTCGAACGCTTGGGCTAAAGGCATAAGATGGATTTTAATATCTTCACCCTCACTTTCTAACCCGCCTATTTCCGCTTGCGCATGGCGGCTATCAAATAAGCCTAAATACAAATACACCTGCTCGTCACTGCCACCTGGGGATGGAAAATAACGGCAGATGGGAATCAGTTTGGTGAAGCGAATATGCGCCTCTTCTTCGCCTTCTCGCAGCGCGGTATTTTCGACACTCTCGCCTTCTTCAATTAAACCTGCCACCACTTCCATAAGCCAAGGGTGTGCACTTTTATCGAGCGCACCGATACGAAATTGCTCAATCAGTATGACCTTGTCTGCAACGGGGTCGTAAGGCAGCACGCACACCGCATCGGGGCGAACAAATAATTCACGGCTCAGGCTGTTGCTGAGGCCACCACGAAAAAGCGCATGACGCACAGTGAGTTTTTCCATGCGATAAAAACCTTGAAAACAGAGCTCTCGTTTTTCAATAATGGCGTCTTGTTGCGTGAATCTTTTAGTCATAACGAAGTTCAACTTCCAGTCATAAATTATTTTTAGCTGAGTTCAATCATGCGCGCTTTTATAGCATGCAATTGGTCGCGCAAACGAGCGGCTTCTTCAAAGTTCAGATTTTGTGCGGCTTTATACATAGCGTCTTCCACCTTGGTGCAGGCTTTCACCAATTGCTGCACATTGAAATTTTGCCAATCGTCGATATAAGTAGCATTTTTATCGGCCACTTTGTCGCGCTTGCGATCGAATTTGGTTTTGCGTCCGATCATGGGCGTGGCTTCTAAAATATCTTCCACCGAGCGTTTTACACCCTGCGGTGTAATGCCATGCTCTTTATTAAAGGCGGTTTGTTTTTCGCGGCGGCGCTCGGTTTCGTTCATGGCGCGCTGCATGGAATCGGTAATACGGTCGGCGTATAAAATGGCTTTGCCATTTAAGTTACGCGCAGCGCGACCAATGGTTTGAATCAGTGAGCGTTCGCTGCGTAAAAAGCCTTCTTTATCAGCATCAAAAATCGCTACCAAAGACACTTCAGGGATATCCAATCCTTCACGCAATAAGTTAATACCCACTAGCACATCGAATTCGCCCAAGCGCAGACCGCGAATAATTTCTACCCGCTCAACCGTATCAATATCTGAATGCAAATAGCGCACTTTAATGCGCTGCTCCAATAAAAATTCGGTAAGATCTTCGGCCATGCGTTTGGTTAAAACGGTAATCAATACGCGTTCATTTTTTTGTGTGCGCAAATGAATTTCATGCAGCACGTCGTCCACTTGCCCCGTGGCTGGGCGCACTTCCATTTCAGGATCAATCAAGCCTGTAGGGCGCACCACCTGCTCGACCACCGCATCTTGGTGTTCGGCTTCGTAAGTGCCTGGCGTGGCCGAAACAAAAATACTTTGCGTGACGATGGCTTCCCATTCTTCAAAACGCATGGGGCGATTATCCAATGCCGAAGGCAAGCGAAAACCAAACTGCACCAGCGTTTCTTTGCGCGACCGGTCGCCACGGTACATGGCACCAATTTG
>JBDKHD010000118.1:0-7423 GCA_039797885.1 Pseudomonadota bacterium | reverse complement strand
CGAGGTGGTTTTGGGCGTCTCGATGCGGTCATCCTCCGCCTGCCATTCGCCTTCAGCGCTCGTACCTTCGTCTTCAGCTTGGCTTTGTCCGCCCTGACCTTGGCCTGCCTGGCCTGAGCTGACGCTAAAATGTTGCAACTCCAACCCTTGGCTGGCCAAGGCGTCGCGCAGCCGTGCGGCACTGGCTTCTAGGGCATCACGCACCTGAGGAGTGGCGGCATGAACCTGGACGCTGGCTTGATCCTGCTGCACATGCATCTTAATTTCTAAACTACCAAGCTCAGGCGGATCCAGCTGAATACGGGCTTTATGTACGCCATCTGCCACCATCATCAGGATGCGGCTGCCCAGTTTTACTCCTGTCTCGCTATCATCCCCTAAAGTCATTTTCTCCTGAGTGCTGGCAAAAGCGGCTTGATTGGGTGAAGCCTGCGCTGTAACAGGCGCAGCAGATGGAGTGGGTGCGACGGCGGAAGGCGCTATGTGACTAGGTGCGGCGCTGGCCAGCATGGGATCTTGCCCTGCACTTACGGGGCTTGCTGGGCTTTGGCTCATACTGGGCAGCGCGCCGTTCGCACTTAGATTGCTGTCTTTGCTCGGTGAAAGGTCGGCACGAAAGTCCCGCACAGGGGCATCGCCCTGCGCACTAGGATCAGGCTCGCTTGGTACTGTGGCGGCAAGCTCGCCCCCCTGCTGCGGGCGGGCAGGACTTAACGCTAAGGCCGAGGGTTCCCCTGTACTTTGGGCGGTATTTTGAACTGCACTTTGGGCGGCATTTGGGGCTGTATTTGAGGCTGCTTCTTGGTTTGGCATGGGCACGCCATCAAGCGGCAATGCCAAAGCTAAGAGCGTAAGAGCACTGTCGCCGTCCGTTTCGCTCTCGTCTCTTGGCTGTTCACTGGGTAGGCTGCTTGGGGCTTTACAGGTGGCATTGGGGCGTAGTTGCAGCGTGCCAAAATGCAGCTGCGCCAACACCGATTCGGTATTTTCTTGAGCCGGCGTCTCAAGTTCAGTGGGCGGCAATAATGGCATGCTGTTTAGCTCGGGCTGCACCGAAAGCGGCAAACTTTGTGCCTGTGGCAACAGGCTGGCAGGTGCTTCTGTGCCGCTCATTAGGCTTTGCAAAAGGGATGAAAAACCCGCTCCTGTTTCATCTGACATCAGCCCCAAAGCCCCCGCAGACGTGGTATTGGCGGGGGATGTGGGCGGCAGAGCAGCCAGCAGTGCCATTAAACCTTGGGGGGCGGAAGTGCCTTGCAATGCCATAGGTAAACCTCAGGATGACGCTTTGTTATTGAGGTATCAGCAAGGATTAGGCCAAGTTGAAATCAGCGCGGGCGCATACGAATACTGGCGGCACGATTCGCCCACTCGTCGGCTTGTTTTTGTTGTTTTTTATCTTCTTCGACAAAGAACTCCTGATCCAACTTATCCATCAGTTTGACCAATGCCTGCACCTTGCCGTGTTGTTCTAAATAGGCTTTTTTTGCGGCTTCGACCTGCTCATTGAGCAGCGTGATTTTTTCTTGTTGCGCCACCAGCGCCTGCTCGATTTGCTGCATAAAGCCCAAAGTGCCGTGCAACAAGCCTGCACTGACGGCCTTGGTGCTGGGGGCGGAGATTTGCCGCTGGTAGTCCTCTTGATAGTGGGTAAGCAGCTGGCGCTGTTCGACTTCTTCATGCAGTTTGCGCTGCACCTCGCCGAAGGCTTTCAGGCGTTTCTCCTCCTGGTCTTGCGCCATTTTCAGCACAAATTCCAAACGCTTGGCACGAGGATGATGGCTCATTTTCTAGCCCCGAGCGGCAGGGCTGGGAAAGATGGCATCTAGCTGTTTTTTGCTGTTTTCTATGTCACTGCCTTCGCTTAAACCTTGGCGCAGCATGGCCTTGATGGTAGGCAAGCGGTCGATGGCGGCATCAAGCAGGTTATCCGCCCCGCTTTGGTAAGCACCGACACTGATTAAATCTTGGTTTTGGCGATAGTGCGCCAGCATTTGTTTGCACAGCTGGGCTTTTTTTAGCCACATTTCATCCACGATTTGCGGCATCACGCGGCTGACCGAGGCTTCGATATCAATGGCAGGGTAATGCCCTTCTTCGGCCAAGCGCCGCGACAGCACTATGTGGCCGTCCAAGATGGCGCGGCTGGCGTCGGCGATAGGGTCTTGCATGTCGTCACCTTCGCTAAGCACCGTATAAAAAGCGGTAATCGAGCCGCCACCTTCAGGGCCATTGCCTGTGCGCTCCACCAGCTTGGGTAATTTATTAAACACCGATGGCGGGTAGCCTTTGGTGGCAGGCGGCTCGCCCACCGCCAGCGCAATTTCACGCTGGGCTTGGGCGTAGCGGGTGAGTGAATCCATAAGCAGCAGCACGTTTTGGCCTTGGTCGCGAAAGTATTCGGCCACAGCGGTACAGTACTGCGCCGCGCGCAGACGCATTAGCGGCGAATCGTCGGCGGGCGAGGCCACCACCACCGCGCGCTTTAGCCCTTCTTCACCCAAAATCTCGTCGATAAACTCTTTAACCTCGCGGCCACGCTCGCCAATTAAGCCCACCACGACTATGTCGGCCTTGGTGAAACGCGTCATCATGCCAAGCAGCACACTTTTACCCACGCCCGAGCCTGCAAAGAGGCCAATACGCTGACCCCGCCCGACCGTAAGCATGGCGTTGATGGCGCGGATGCCGACGTCTAAGGGGGTGCGAATGGGAGCGCGATGCAAGGGATTGATAGGAACGCCTTGCAAGTTGCCTTGCTCCACCTTCACCAATGAGCCAAGGCCATCCAAAGGGCGCCCCATGCCATCGAGCACTCGCCCAAGCAGCATGGCTCCGACGGGAACGTCGGCGGCTCCTGTCAGCGGCCAAACTCTGGCACCCGGGCGCAGGCCATCGACCTGTTCAACGGGCATGAGGAAAATACGCTCGCCATCGAAGCCTACGACTTCGGCTTCAACAGCCGTGGATTCGGGGCGCTCGACCAAGCAGCGCTCACCAATGCGCACGTTAATGCCGATGGCTTCGAGCGTCAGCCCGACCATGCGCAGCAGTTTGCCCGCGACTTTCGGGCGATAGCTTTGGGGAAGTTCGATGTGCTGCCACAGCTCACTGAGGGGGTGCGTCATCCTGCACCTCTGGGCTTTGGTCGGGTGTTGGCATGGTATTGAGGGCTTGCTGCAAAGTGAGGGCATGGCGCATTTGCATTTGCGCCTGCTGCACCAGCTCACTTAGGCGCTCTTGGCTTTGGTATTCCACTAGGCTGTGCTCGGTTTGAATACGCAGGTCGCCCGCCTGCAAATTGCTGTCCTCTTTCAGCGCCAGCTCACCTTCTGCCAAATGGCTGGATTTCAACAAGGCGTAATCGACAGGGCTGACAAAGACGCGGACGTTACTACTTCCTTCGGGCAGCTGTGCCAAAGATTGCTCCAGCACAAGGCCAATGCCCGCAGCGCCCATTTTCAGCTCGCTGCCGACCACTTGGCGGCAAAGACTTTCTACCAGCTGCACCAGCACCTCGGGCAAGGCGGCATCACGTTCTTGAATACGGCTTTGCAGCAGTTGCGCCAGCTGGTTTAAGCGCGTCACGGCGCTGTCGATTTGCACTTGCCCGAGCGCCAAGCCTTCGGATTTACCCAGCTCGATGCCCTGCTCTTTGCCCTCTTTAAGCCCTGCCTCCAGCCCTTCACTGTGGCCTTGGGCAAAGCTTTCTTTATGTCCTTGCTGGCGGCCTTCGATCAAACCCTGCTCCAGCCCTGCGTTGTAGGCTTCGCGGCGAATGTTCTCCAGCTCTTCGGCCGTAGGCAGCTTGATTTCGACCGTCTCAACTGGGGACGCCACCGCCACGTCGATACCTTCTGGTGCGGGTGACTCATCACCTTTAAAGACTTTTACGCGCGACTTGCGACGCAAATCTTTTTCAACTTTTTCAGATACCCAAGCGGGCTCTTGCGTCCAAAATGGCAAGCGCCACGGCTTGACACTTTGCACCTGATCCGCGCTTAACGTCGGTTGCTGTGAGATTTTGGCCATGTCACATCATCGCCTCGCCACCGCCCAACACAATTTCACCCGCATCGGCTAAGCGGCGAGCAATGTTGAGGATTTCTTTTTGTGCGCCTTCCACTTCGCTGACTTTGACTGGCCCTTTGGCTTCGAGGTCATCACGCAGGATTTCAGACGCGCGTTTGGACATATTGCGGAAGACTTTGTCCTGCACCTGCGGATCGGCACCTTTGAGCGCCACCACCAACAGCTCGGTGGACACTTCGCGCAGCAAGGCTTGCATACCGCGATCGTCGACATCGACCAAGTCGTCGAAGACAAACATAAGATCTTGGATTTGTGTGCCCACGTCTTCGTCCACTTCTTTGATGCTTTCCAACAGTTCAGTGGCAATTTTGCTGTCGATAAGGTTGACGATATTGGCCGCAGTTTGAATACCACCGATGCTGGTTGTTTGCGAGCCTGTTTTGCCAGAGAATTGGCGCTCTAGAATGTCATTCAGCTCTTGCAGCGCCGTGGGTTGCACCGCATCGAGCGCCGCTACGCGCATGATGATATCGAGGCGTACTTTTTCATCGAAGTTGGACAAAATATCGGCGGACTGATCGGGGTCTAAGTAGGACACCACTATGGCTTGAATTTGCGGGTGCTCATGGCGAATTAAATCCGAAACCTGACGGGGCTCCATCCACTTCAGTGAATCCAAGCCTGTGGTGTTGCCTCCCAGCAAAATACGGTCAATCAAGGTGCCTGCTTTGTCTGAGCCTAACGCCTGAGTCAGCATGTTGCGAATGTAGGCATCGGAGCCCAAACCCAAGCCCGTTTGGCCGCTGACTTCTTCTAAAAACTCGGCGACCACGCCTTCAACTTGGCTTTGATTGATGTTGGTTAAGGCGGCCATAGACATACCTACACGCTGCACTTCTTTGGGACCCATGTGTTTTAAAATTTCAGCGGCGTCTTTCTCACCCAAGCTCATCAGCAAGATGGAGGCACGCTCAAGGCGGCTGAGCTTCGCCAGCGCTTCTCTTGGAACTTTATCCTCGGCCATTATTTATTCGTACCTTCGTTGATCCAGCGAATCACCACCTGCGCCACGCGCGCAGGGTCTTCCGCAATTAAGCCTTTTAAGGCATCCAGCTGACGTTCAAAGCTTTCAGATGCCCCGGGCAGTAAGAACTCATCGACGCCCGCCAAAGTCACTTTTTCATCGTCCAAGCCCGCCTCTGCGTCTTCTAGCTCATCTAACAACACCGAGGCTTCGTCTTTACCGCGATTGGCCAAGCTTTTCACTGTTGGGCGAATCACACCAAAGATCAGCACCAGTATAAAGATGCCCGCCAAGACTTGTTTGACTATGTCCCAGAACCAAGGCTGCGTCCAGAAACCCGCCTCTTCGATTTGAGTATCCTGATTGATGAACGAGGAGTTCACCACCGTTACGCTGTCGCCGCGTGCAGCATTAAAACCGACGGCGTCTTTGACCAAAATTTCAATACGCTTCAGGTCGTTTTCACTCCAAGGCAGCATCACAGGCTTGCCGTTGGCATCCACGCTGGCACGATCGTTAACCACCACGCCAACGGTCAGACGTTTTAAACGCCCGCCCTGTTGCTGCTGATAACTTAGGGTGCGATCCACCTCGTAATTACGCGTAGCTTCGTTGCGCTTGGTTTTGGGCGCACTGCTGCCTGCACCGGCGCCTAGTGCTTGATCGGGCGCAGTGACCTGAGCGGGCGGCTGATTGCTCAGCGCCCCAGGAATACCGCCCTCGACTTTGTCTTCTTTTTCTTCGCTTAGGGTTTGTTCGCTGCGCAGCGCAATTAAATCGGGGTTAAACAGCTCTTGCGATTGCTCTTGCACCGAAAAATCAATGTCCGCCGCGACTTCGGCTTTGTAATTTTGCTCTCCCAAGACAGGCTGCAACAGACGATTGATGGAGGCGGCCACGGTTTCTTGCACCTGTTTGGTGTAATCCAGCTGTTTTTTGGCCTGCATTTCATCGCCCTTGTCTTCGGGTTTGGAGAGCAGATTGCCGTACTGGTCCACCACCGAGACGTCGCTGCGCTCCATTTCCGAGATACTAGAAGCCACCAAATTGATGATGGATTCCACCTGTTCACGATTGAGCTTACCGCCTGCATAGAGCTCGACAAAGACCGAGGCTCGTGGTTTACGTTGATCACGCACAAAGACAGACTGTTTAGGCAAAGCCAGATGCACGCGAGCGTTGCGCACAGGGCGCAGGCTGGAAATAGTGCGCGCCAGCTCACCCTCTAGGCCACGGCGGTAGCGGGCATTTTCGATAAATTGGCTGGTTCCTAGCGTGTTGTCTTTTTCCAGTATTTCCAAGCCTACGGATTTGTCTTCCAGCACGCCTGAGCCTGCCAGTTTCATCCGAGCTTTGTGCAGGTCACTGCTTTTGACCATCAACACTTCGTGGTTAGCGTCGATTTCAAAGTCGATGCCTTCGCGTTGCAATATCTCCACGACATCCTGTGCGTTGTAATCTTGCAAGCGGGTGATTAGCGGCTTGTAGCTGGGGCTTCTGTCCCACATCACTAGGGCAATGATAATGGCCAGCACCACCGCCACGCCCGCTATCAGTGCCATTTGACGCACGATGGACAGACGATTAAAGCCCGTTAACGCGGGGTGCAATTTTGGCTCAGAGGCATTGGGCATTTCTGGCAATACGTCGAGTTCTGGGCCGTTTTGCGTGATGCTGTTGTCCGCCATAAGCTAAACCCTTTTGCCTTACACAGGCATATTCATAATATCTTTGTAGGCTTCGACGAGCTTGTTACGCACTTGCGTCATAGCTTGAAAGGAAACGCTGGATTTTTGCAAGGCAATCATGACTTCGGGTAAATCGACACTGGGGTCTCCTTGCTCAAAGCGTGTGGCTAAATTGCTGGCGACTTGCTGTTTTTCATTGACGTTATCAATGGCGCTTTTAAACATGGTGGAGAAATTCGGTACGCTGTTGTCGCCCTTGACCTTGCTAGGCTCATCCAACGCCTGAACTTCCTGCGCCAAACGTGCACTACGCACTCGTGCCAGTTCTGCCGCCGATTGCGGCTGTACATGCACCTGCTGAGCACGCAGCTGATCCTTCACCTGACGCATTTGCGACAAGACAGACTGAATATCAACGCGATCGACCATGGCACTCTCCTTTCTACAACCACTTGCTTGTTTTTTGACGCTTTTGCTGGGGTTTTTAACCTTATTTATGACATTGCAATTAGTTTGCCAACTTTGCCGCCTGTGCCGCCTGCCGCCGTTGTCGCCTATGCCGCTGTTTAGCCGCTTTGGCTGTGCGGCTACCTTTCGGTACACAACTCGCAGGCACGCCGTAAACCCGTCCCTGGGGGCTCGGAGATTGCCATCGATCCCCAGGACGGGGTGAATGCCG
>JBDKHD010000117.1:0-6289 GCA_039797885.1 Pseudomonadota bacterium | reverse complement strand
TGCTAAGCAAAGCGGGGTGTTTTAAGTCTTGCCCCAGCGCATGTTCGGCCAGCGCCCGCCCCACACGGCCATTGCCGTCTTCAAAAGGATGGATGCTCTCAAACCAAAAATGCGCCAAAGCTGCGCGCACAGGGCCTGCAAGAAAAATGCTTTGAGTATCGCTACAGGGGTCGCTGGCCTGATACCAAGCTAAAAACTGCCGCATGTGTGCGGGAACTTGCTCGGCACTCGGTGCCTGATAATGCACTTTTTCATAGCCAATAGGGCCTGAAACAATCTGCATAGGCTGCGTACCAGTACGCCATTGGCCACGAGCCAGAGCTTTATTTTGAGATAACTCAGCGGGCAGTACCAAGGTATGCCAATAACAAAGCAATTCTGCTGTCATGGGTTGGGCAAATTTTTTGCGCACATCCAACATCAGCGCCGCCATGCCTTCGGCACGGCTGTCTGCCACACGAACAGTTGGAGAGTTAAAGCCGAGATAATTTTTAATCGACGAACGCACGTCCTCACGATTTAGCCGCTCACCCTCTATATCGCTGGTGTGGATGGCTTCGCTGATCATCAAATCCAGATAAGCCTCAGACTGCAAGCTCTGGTTAAGTTGCTGCAAGCCGCCCGCCAGCTTTCCTGCATGCTGAGCATACTGGTACAAGAGCGGCTGCACGGCAGCGGTATCGTAAGAAAACTGTGGCCAAAGAGGATGCTGCCAGCTGTATTTCATTGGGTGAGCCATTTAAATGCACTAAACGGCTCACAATATAGCTAAATACTGAGCCGTTTAATACCGCTAAACGCCTCAGCCGCGTACTTGGCCGCCGTCTGGGCTTTTTTGCTGAGCTTTTTTATAAGCAGGGCGATTTTGCACGCGCGCAATAAAGGCGCGGGTGTTGGGCATATCGGGCAGCATTGGGATTTTCAGCAAGGCCAAGAGCGCAAAGGTCATCTGCACATCGGCAAAGCTAAACTCGCCTGAAAAATAGTCCTGTTTGGCGAGGTGCTGCTCGATAAAACTCACGGCTTCCTTTAAGCGCGGGCGCATAAACTGCATAAAAACTTGCTTACCAATCGCGCCCGTCAGTGGCCTTACTAAAAAGGGCACGGGTTTTTTACCCAGCTGTTGCATTACCAAGGTAAACACCAAATAAGGCATCAGCGAGCCTTCGGCAAAGTGCATCCAATAGTTGTACTGAGTCAAACCCAGCGCGTCTTTGGGCTTAAAGGCATGAATGGGGTCGAACTTGGCTTGCAGGTAATCCAAAATCACCGCCGACTCGGCAATGACTTGGCCGTCGTCTTCGATGATGGGCGCTTTGCCCAGCGGGTGAATTTTCTTTAAAGAATCGGGCGCGGCCAAATTGGGCAAGCGTTGATAATTAACCAGCTCGTAATTCTGTTCCAGCTCCTCTAAAGCCCAGAGAATGCGAAACGAACGCGAGTATTCCAAGTGATGAAGGCGAATCATTTTTTGTATTCAGGTAGAAAAGAGGCGGCTAGTGTAACGATAGATTTTACTGGAGACAAATCTCCACCCAAGTGCCGCCACCATAATGGACTTGCTAGGTTTGATATTGGCGAGCCGCTTCTTGCATACGATTGCTTAGCACATCCAGCGCTTCTGAGAACTCTTTGGCTTGTTGCGCGGTGCTGACGTTATTTCCTGCCATGTCGGATATTTTAGCAATGTCTTTGGCCAGCAAACTCATGACCGATTTTTGTTCTTCGGCGGCGTGCGCGATGCTGGCCACCATGCTCATGGAGTTATCCATGCTGCTGCGAATAGCGGCAAGCGACTCTGCCACTTGATTGACGCTATCCATACTGATGTTGGCTTGCTCTTTACTGTCGTGCATGGCGCTAACGGCTTTACTGGCATCGTTGCGAATGGCTGAAATCATTTCAGCAATTTCATCCGTGGCTTTGGCGGTGCGCTCGGCTAAGCCTCGCACTTCGTCGGCGACCACAGCAAAACCACGGCCATGTTCACCTGCGCGCGCCGCTTCAATGGCGGCATTTAAAGCCAGCAGATTGGTTTGATCGGCAATGGATTTAATTAAAGAAACGATTTGCTCAATACCCTCAGAGCGCTGCCCTAGAATTTCGATTTGGCCTGCGGTTGTTTCCATCGAATCGACCAGGTGGTGAATTTGCTCGCTGGCGGCTTGGCTTTCTTTTGAGGCTGCTTGAGCCTGAGTTCCTGCGTTTAGCACCATATCTTTGGTGCGAGAGGTTTGTTGGTAAACCTCGGCAATGGAATGAGACATTTCTTCTATGGCGGTTGCCGATGCCGTGGTGGCTTCGCTTTGCACTAAACTGGCATCGTAGACTTGATTGACGATTTGCTTAGAAGCAAAAGCCGATTGCGCCACCTTCACCGATATGTCTTCCACTCCCTTTATGGTGGCACGAACGGCACTGACGAAATCAAAAATACGATGGCTTAGCGTAGCCAATTCCTTATTGGTATCGACCTGTGTTGGGCGTTTGGTTTTTAAGCTGCCGTTGCTTAGCATGCTTCCCAACCAGTCGATGAGCGTTTTGGAGGCGCGATAATTGCGGATAAAAATCAAACCAATAATAAAAGGTAAAAGCAAAAGTGTTGCCCAAGCTAGGGTGGTGCTTGGCACGCCCATTACAACGGATAACGCAGGGGCAAGCGCCAGAAGTGTGATAGCGCTTGCTTGTATGCGATTAGATAGCAATAAGCGCCGCAAGGGCTGCTTCTTTACTATGCGCCCGTGGCTGAAATACAAGGATTTATCCCCTGCTTGAATGCGCTGTATGGCATCTTGTGCGGCCGCAATTTCTTCGGCATCGGGCTTAAAGCGTACCGATTGAAAGCCAATAATTTCACGATTGGGGCCGCGTACAGGTGAGACGTTGGCATCGACCCAGTAAAAACCGCCGTCTTTGCGCCAGTTCTTTAAAACACTGCGCCAAGTCCGACCTTGCTTTAAATCTTTCCATAAATCGGCAAAAGCCTCTTGAGGCACATCAGGGTGGCGCACAATGTTGTGCGCTTGGCCGATTAATTCTTCTCGGGAAAAACCGGAGATAGAAACAAAATTGTCGTTTACCTCAAGAATCACGCCTTTGGGGGTAGTGCGGGAATATAAAATTTCGTTTTCAGCAAAACTGTATTCGTGGTGGGTTGTAGGGCTGTTTTTTTTCATAAAGGTTTGCCTGCCTGATAAAGCTTGATATTGATACACCGAGACACAACAAAGCCTAGTACCTAGAACGGATACATCAAGCCAAGTACCCATAATCGGTACGATGAAAAAAACAATTTCTTCACAAAGTTATTATGAGCTCGTGCAGTGGCTAAAGGCTGAGCGTATTCAGGCAGAGCTGACAATGCGAGAACTGGGAGCGCGTTTGGGCGCTCCGCATACTTTTGTGCAAAAAACAGAAACCATGGAACGGCGCTTGGATGTGGCTGAATATGTCGCTTATTGCCAAGCCTTAGGCGTAAATCCAGAGGACGGCATACGGCTTATTACCACTATTGATAAAGCGCTCTGGCCAGCCAAAGGTTAAAACTTTTTTACCTACCACTCCACAAGGCCAAGAGCGCTAAATGCCTGCCAGACACATAAAAACCAATATGCTAGAATCCGCCACTTTTAACAGGCAGCGAGCCGAGCATGTCCACTTTATTACGCCAACAAATCCAGCGCGGAGCCAGCCAGCTTGGCATAGAGCTAAGCGCTGCCCAGTTGGATGCGCTGTACGCCTATTTAGAGCTGCTGATCAAGTGGAACAAAGCCTACAACCTCACCGCCATCCGTGAGCCTGAGCGCATGGTTAGCCTGCACCTGCTCGATAGCCTCGCGGTTCACCCTTATGTGCAAAACGCACAGCGCATTATTGATGTCGGTACAGGGCCTGGGCTACCTGGTATTGTTTTGGCCATTATGAACCCCAGCAAAGACTTCACCTTGCTCGATAGCAATGGCAAGAAAACTCGGTTTTTATTTCAAGCAAAAACGGCCTTGAACTTGGCCAACGTCAGCATCATTAATGACCGCGTTGAGGCGTATCATCCCCCGCAGGCTTTCGATATTATTGTCAGCCGCGCCTTTGCCTCGCTGGCCGACATGACGCATTGGTGCGCGCATTTACGCCATCAGGACGGCTGTTTTCTGGCCATGAAAGGCCAGTATCCCGAAGCAGAAATAGCAGCCATTCGCGCGCAGTATCAGGTTCGTGCCAGCCATCCGCTGCACATAACAGGTGTGGACGGCGAGCGTCATTTATTAGAAATCGTGCCCCTATAAAGGAAATCACCTTGAGCAAAATTATCGCCATAGCAAACCAAAAAGGCGGTGTGGGTAAAACCACCACGGCCGTGAATTTGGCCGCGTCCTTGGCCGCGACCAAGCGCCGAGTTTTGCTGGTGGATCTCGATCCTCAGGGCAACGCCACCATGGGCAGTGGTATAGATAAATACAGCCTAGAGCTGTCCTTGTACGATGTGCTTACTGGGCAAGCGCCCGCCTCTGCGGCCTTATGTCGTGCCGAAGAGGCAGGCTTTAGCGTGCTGCCCGCCAACGGCGATTTAACCGCCGCCGAAGTGGAGCTGATGAGCCTGCCCAAGCGCGAAACACGCCTGCGCGACGCGCTGAACGAGGTAGCTTTGCAGTTTGATTACATTCTGATCGACTGCCCGCCCTCGCTGAACATGCTGACGGTCAATGCGCTGGTGGCGGCTTCGGGCGTGATTATTCCCATGCAGTGCGAGTACTACGCCCTTGAAGGATTAAGTGCGCTACTGCAAACCATCGAATCAATCAAAACCTTAAACCCAAAACTGGAAGTGGAAGGTATTTTGCGCACCATGTACGACCCACGCAGCAGCCTAACCGTGGACGTATCCAATCAGTTGTTAGCGCATTTTGGCGATAAGGTTTATGGTACGGTCATCCCGCGCAATGTGCGTTTGGCAGAAGCGCCCAGCCACGGTGTGCCTGCCTTAAATTACGACAAAACTTCACGCGGCACTGTGGCCTATTTGGCGTTGGCGGGCGAATTAAACCGCCGCACCAGCAAGGCCAACAAAGCGGCGCTGGTCTAAATGGAACAAGAATGGGTTATGAGTAAGAAAAAACGCGGCCTTGGTAAAGGCTTGGATGCACTACTGACCAGCGCGCGGGCGCAAGCGGTGAGCACCGAAGAAAACCGAGACGAAGCGCCAAGCGTGCCTGCGCAGCAAGCCAGCGAGTTGCAGCGCCTGCCCATCGAATGGCTACAGCCTGGCCAATACCAGCCGCGCAAAGACATGCATAACGAAGCGTTGGAAGAACTGGCCGCCTCCATCAAGGCGCAAGGCTTGATGCAACCGATAGTGGTGCGCCCTGTGGCAGGCCCTAACCGCTACGAAATCATCGCAGGCGAACGTCGCTGGCGTGCCTGTCAGCTGGCGGGCATGGATAAAATCCCCGTGCTGGTGCGCGAGGTCAACGACAGCGCTGCTATTGCCATGGCCTTGATCGAAAACATTCAGCGCGAAGATTTAAACCCGATGGAAGAGGCCAGCGCCCTCTACCGTTTGCAGCATGAGTTTGAACTGACGCAGCAAGAAGTCGCCGATGCCGTGGGTAAAAATCGCGCTACGGTGGCCAATATTTTGCGCCTGATGAACCTCAACTCCGATGTCAAAACGCTGCTGGAGCGTGGCGATATCGAGATG
The DNA here is from genome assembly GCA_039797885.1 of Pseudomonadota bacterium. Lineage (GTDB taxonomy): Bacteria > Pseudomonadota > Gammaproteobacteria > Pseudomonadales > Oceanobacteraceae > Venatoribacter. The sequence goes on along the minus strand of JBDKHD010000117.1, from coordinate 594 downwards.
GGTCATGCTCGCGCGCTGCTGGGTGTAAGCGGTGGCCAACAAAGTGAAGCAGCGGCACAAGTGGTGGCGCGCGCGCTCACGGTGCGCCAAACCGAAGCTTTGGTGCGCGATATACAGCAAGGCAAAGCCAAGCCCGCACCCGCACGCCCCAACCCCGATATTCAGCGCCTTGAAAAACTCCTAGGAGACAGGTTAGGCGCAAATGTCGCTATCAGTCATAGCCAAAAGGGTAAGGGCAAGCTGGTAATCAGCTACAGTTCACTGGATGAACTCGACGGTATTTTGGCTCACATCAAATAAATTAGGAGGTGCCTATGTCGCAACGAGTACTGGTAATCGGTAGTGGCGGCATCGGCAGCCTTTATGCCGCCCTGCTGCATAAGGCAGGCTGGCAAGTGGATATGGTGGCGCGCACCGACCACGGCGTCTTGCGGCAGCACGGGCTGAAAATCGATAGCGTGCTGGGCGATTTATCCTTCAAACCCGCCCATGTCTATACCAGCGTCGAAGAAGCAGGCACCGCCGATTGGATTTTACTCGCGGTTAAAATCCTTCCCGAAACCGACTTGGCGGCCTTGGTTGCACCCGCCATGA
>JBDKHD010000116.1:0-28290 GCA_039797885.1 Pseudomonadota bacterium | reverse complement strand
TTAAGCCTTCCTTTCCACCTAAGCCCCGCATTTGCGGGGTTTTCTTTTTTTTGCCTTCGCATACACTAGCCGCTGTTTTTAGTTTTGGAGAGTTGTATGGAAAAGATTGCACGCGATTTTTACGCCCGCGATAAAGAAGATCAAAAAGCCTTTATTACGCAGACTTGGTGTAATCACTGTATGGCCGCAGACATTGGTATGAGTGAGCCTAACGAGTACGAGCTCAATGGTGTGGTGTTTGTTGAAGGCAAATGCCTGCGCTGTGGTGAAACGGTGGTGACTGAGATTGCCGACGACGATACCGACGGTGAGTGGGAAGACTAGAAATAGGGGTCGCTAAACGGCTCAAAAAATTAAAGCGTTAAAAAAGCCAGAGCCGAAAAAGCTCTGGCTTTTTATTTAGACCAGCTGCTTTTTCCAGCGAGTGTGCAGCATGCTGCTTACATACAGCGTCAAGGTACTGGCGGTCATTAGCCAGCCGTAGAGTGCGCCGCCTGGAGTGAAAATTAAGAGTACGGCAAAGATAAAATACAGCATGCTTAAAAAGCTCAGCCATGAGGAGGTGCTGTGGCGTTTTTGCAGCAGCCCGCGCACCAGCAGTAAAAAGGGCGCGATTTTAAACAGCCACAACAGCAAACCGCTGTACCAAGGAGCTTGAGCGTGCGCGGCCGCATTGCTGTAGGTTTGTGCCAGTAAAATAATGAGGGTGGCGGCAAAGGCCGCTGTCATTAGCCAGTAGGCGGCTGCGATTTTCTTTTTTAGGGTCATTTGCCCATTCCTAATAGTTGTTGAGCCAAGCGTGCAAGGCGTTCGCCCTGTGCTTGGCAAAGGGTGCTTTCTTCTTTACTGATAGGTTGATCGTTGCCTGCGCCTGCCCAGTGGCTGGCACCATAAGGCGTGCCGCCTTGCTGGGTTTGCATCAGCCCTGCCTCGGTGTAGGGAATGCCGCAAAACAGCATGCCATGATGCAGCAAGGGCAAGGCCATGCTCAGCAAGGTGCTTTCTTGACCGCCATGCAAAGAGGACGACGAGGTAAATACGCCAGCGGGTTTGTTGATCAGCGCGCCCGTGAGCCACAGCGGGCTAGTGCTGTCTAAAAAGTATTTTAAGGGGGCGGCCATATTGCCAAAGCGCACAGGGCTGCCCAGTGCCAAGCCTGCGCAGTGCTTAAGATCGTCCAGGGTGCAATACAGTGCGCCCTGTTCGGGAATGCTCGGTAGGCTCGCTTCGGTGGCAACGCTAAGCGGCGGCACGGTGCGCAGTCTGGCTTCCATGCCAGTGCGCTCTATGCCTCGTGCTAGGTGCTGCGCCATTTTTTCGACCTTGCCGTGGCGGCTGTAATAGAGCACCAGAATGTAGGGGTTGGCCACTTAGAGGATCTCCAGCACTTTTTGCGGTGGGCGGCCAAGGCGGGCTTGGTTGCCATGTATCACAATCGGGCGCTCTATCAATCTTGGGTGAGCCACCATCGCAGCGAGGAGGGCATCTTCGCTCAGTTCAGAGTTGGCGAGGTTTAGGCTGCGGTATTCGTCTTCGCCTGTGCGCAACAATTCACGCGCAGAAATACCCAATTTCTGTAGAATATCGCGGAGTTCGGCGCTGCTTGGGGTATGGGCGAGGTATTCGGTAATAACAGGATCAATGCCTTGTTCTTTGAGTAGCGCCAAAGTCTCGCGGGATTTGGAGCAACTTGGGTTATGATAAATGCGAATCTCACTCATGGCTTTTAGCCTTTTCTCGTTTTGGTCATGACGGGGCGACATCATAACAAAGGAAAAGAAATGCTGTTAAACAGTCTGAAGGCAATTGGGCGCATCGGCCCCATTTTATGGCAAACCATCAAGCGTTTTTCCAGTATGGAGCGCCATCGTGATGCGCAAGCCTTAACCTACACTACGCTCTTTGCGCTGGTTCCTGTGTTGACCGTGGTGTTTGTAATCCTAAGTAGCGTGCCTGCTTTTCATCAGTGGAGCAGTGGCATTAATGCCAAAACTTTGGCCTATATGATGCCGCAGGGCAGTGAGCAGTTTTCTAAATATCTGGTGTCTTTTATTCAGCAGGCGAAAAACCTCACCTGGGTGGGGGTGTTGATTTTGGTTGTGACGGCGTTGTCGTTGCTGCGTGGTGTGGAGATTCAGTTCAACCGTATTTGGAATGTGGATAAGCCACGCTCTGGTATTCAAACTTTTTTTCGTTATTGGGCGGTGCTCAGTTTGGGGCCTGTGCTTTTGGTGGGGGCGCTGGCGTTAAGCTCGGTGATTGCCTCTTTGCCAGCGCTCGATAGCTATGTGCCCTTGTCTGTGCGCGCTTTACCTTGGTTTATCAGTGTGGTGGCTCTGACGGCTATGTACATTCTGGTTCCCAACTGCCGTGTGCCTTGGCGCAATGCCGTGATTGCGGCGGTATTGATTGCGTTTTTGTTAGAAGGCGGCAAGTACATTTTTGCAAAAGTGGTGGGCATGTTTCCCTCGTACAAGCTGATTTACGGCGCTTTTGCGGTGGTGCCTTTATTTCTGCTGTGGGTGTATTTGGCGTGGATCTTATTGCTTTTTGGTGCGGAGCTTAGCTATGCACTCAGTCATTACGCTCCTGTTAACCGTAAGCTGCCGCTCTTGTGGCAGCGTCTGCTTTTGGTGGAGCGCATGGCGCGTTTGCAAGCTGAGGGGACGATTTTAACCGAGTCGGGTTTGATTAGCTTGTTGCCTGAGCTTACCGCTGTGCAGGTGCGAATGCGCTTGCAGCATTTTCAGCAGCAGGGTTTGGCCGCGCAAACTCAGGATGGTCAGTGGTTGTGGCTTAAGGACAGGCAAAAAATGGCTATCTCCGAGCTGGTGATGGATCTAACGCAAAGCGATTTACAGGCGCCCATTCCAGCGGATTTAAACATCGGCGAAGAGCAGCGTTTGCTGTGGGTCAAGCTGCAAGAGGCTTGGCTGAAACAAAGCCAGGCGGTGCTCAATCGCCCTCTTAGCTCCATTTTTATCTCACCCTACTAAATAGACCCTAAGATTTTTATCTCACCCTACTAAATACGCCCTAAGGTTTTTATGACGTCCAGTTCTACCAGTGCTACGGCGCTGAATTTAAAAGTACACCCGCTGCGCTCGACGCTTTATGAGGAGTTGCACAGTAGGCCGTCGCCTTCTATTGCGAGGCCTTGCCAGGTCACACATTTCACTTTGCTGTTGTCTCATGGTGAAGATTTAGCCTATGTGGCCGATTTATGCCGCCGCTTTAGTGTGCCTGTACCTGCGGAGGAATCCTCGTGCCTGTACCAAGATTTTGGCGGTTTTGAGCTGCGCTGGGAGCGCCACATGGAGTTCGCCAACCTAACCTTCATCACCCAAAACCCAGACAGCAGCCAAATCGGCGCTTTGGCCTATGTGCCCAAAGATTGGCTGGCGGATATGCCAGGTGAACTGGTAGTGGCGCTGAATTTGGTGTTTATCGATAAAGAACCTAGTGCTGCCGAATTGGTGCATTTTTTTGAACAGCAGCGTACAGCAGGTTCGGATGTGATGGATGAAAAAGCCAAGGTCTGGACTTCCTTTAAGCTGCACAGTGACGGTTTTGGCCGCGTCTTGGCTTATAACAAAACCCTCAATCCCTACCAATGCGGGCGTTTTATGCAGCGTCTGTGTGAGGTGGAAACTTACCGTCTGATGTCCTTGCTGGCTTTGCCTTTGGCGCGCAGCACAGGGCACGACTTGCGTGAGGCCGAAGATAAGCTGGCGCTTCTTAATCAAAAGGTGGCCGATATTCATTCCAACGAAGACGAGCGCGACCTGCTGCAAGAGCTGTCGCAATTGGCGGCGCAGGTGGAGCATTACCGCTCGGCGTCCAACTACCGATTCTCGGCGGCGGTGGCTTATCACGACTTGGTTAATAACCGCTTAAAACAGCTTAAAGAAGCGCCGCTAGAAGGCATGCAAAGCCTAAAAGAGTTTTTAGAGCGGCGTTTAACGCCAGGCATTAAAACCTGTAACTCGGTGCGCGATCGCTTGGAAGACATGTCGCGCCGCATCACACGTACGACCAGCTTGCTGCGCACGCGCGTGGATTTATCCATTTCGCAGCAGAACCAAGATTTACTGTCGTCCATGAATAAACGCAGCCAAGTGCAGCTGCGTTTACAGCAAACGGTTGAAGGGCTGTCGGTGGTGGCCATCAGCTATTACTTGGTGTCTTTGCTCGGCTTTGTTTACCAAGGTTTGGCGACGGCGGGGCTGAAATTGGATGATGCGATATTAAAAGGCTGGTCGGCCCCCGTAGTGTTACTGGCTGTGTACTGGGCGGTGCGGCGCATTCGCTCTTACATAGTGCAAAAAGACCAGTAAGTCTTACTGGCTTAGGGCTAAAACATGGCTTACTTCTTGCTTTTTACTTTTAAAAGCTCAGGAGCAAGCCATGAATCTTTCCCCCGCTAACGACTATCAAAACCTGTTTCGCTATATGGAACAGGGTCATGCCAAGACCTCGGCTCAGGCGCTTGCCTCCCCAGCGGCCAGCCAATATTCCAGTAAAACCCCCAGCACGCAAAGCCAGGACTACGCCGATAAAGTGTCGCTGTCGGTGCGAGCCGCCAAGCTGCAAAAAATCAGCGCCGAGTTTTTTACAGGTACAATTAAATCCAGCCAAATTCCCGTGCTCACCCAGCGCTTGTACGAAGAAGGCTTTTTAAATGCCGAAGATTACCAAGCCTTAGGTGGGCAAACGCAAAAGGTGTCCAGCATCAGCGAGGCACAGTCGTTTGCCAATCGCAGCCTGATGACTGCCATCGACGATGGCGATAAAGACAACGCCAAAGGCTTACTGCAGGTGCTGGATGTGCTGGCCAATATGGATTTAAAAAGTACACTGGAATTACGCCAAGCCGAGGCTAAAGCCTACGATTTTGTGGCCGCTAAGGTGGATGCGCTGAAGGAGAAAAATGCCCCAGCCAACATGATAAAGGGCTATCAAAACCTAGAGCAGGTGCTTAGCGCCTTGGATAAAGTGCGCAAACAAGAGCTCAGCACAGGCGTACACAGCAGCTACGCGCAAGTACAGGATGCTTACAATGAAATGTTTAAACAAAAATAGTGTGCTTTTAGTTTTGGCTTTGCTGCTTAGCACGCTGTGCCAAGCCGACGGCATCAGCTGGAATCGCGAGCGTGCCGAAAAGCTCGAGTCGGGCACGGGCACAGCCTTCGCCATGGATCAGCTCGATGCGCGTATGACTTGGCTTAAAGATGAAAACCGTGAAGAGCAGCTCTCAGGCCAAGTGCGCATCAGCCGCACCGAGTTTGCTTGGCGTGGTGCTAATGCCTTAGCGGAAACCTATTACTGGCTGGCGGTGCCCTTGGCGTATCAGCAAAGGCGCGGGCGCAACTGGGCTGTGGTGGCCCAAATTGAACCTGGCGTACTCAGTGACGGCCATTTGGATGAAAGCAAAGTTTTTTACGCCGATGCTCAGGCCGCTGTGCGTTATTTCCATAATAAAGATTCTTTTTGGCAGCTCGGCGCGGTGGTCAGCCGCGACTTTGGTGATTCCGAAATCTACCCGCAGGCGGCTTTTAGCTTTAAGCCAGACCGCATTACTCAGGTGCAGCTGGGCTTTCCTTACAGCCACATTCAAGCCAACTGGACGCCCCTGGTGGCAAGCTATGCGCGTCTTGCACCCGCAGGAGGCTTATGGCGCGAGAAGCTGACTACTGGCAAGGTTGGCGAAGTGCAATACCGCAGCTGGCAGCTGGCGACGGGGATGGATTTTCTCTGGCGCGATGGCCTATGGTGGAATGTGGAGCTGGGCGGCTTGTTTAAACGCAGCATTCGTGCGCACGATGCCGCAGGTGCGGTGGTGCGCGCGACACCGAAAAACAGCCCCTATTGGAGTTTGGGGCTGAAGTACGAGTTTTAGCCTAGATAAAAGCCTGCCATTCAATAAGCAATTCTTGGAAGTCTTCTAGCCCACAGATGGCGCGTGATTCGGCGTCGTACAGCTCCAGCCCTTCTTCGCTGTCCAGTTCATCTAGGCTGTAGTCCTGAAGCAAAGACAGCGCCGTCACTTCGGCGTCTTCACGGGTTAAGCGCAGTAAAAACTCGTGGCCTTGCCACTGAAATTCTTGGCGCAGGCCTTTAATTAAAGCGGTGATGGCATCCAGTAGGGCTTGGCATTGTTGGGCATCGCTGGACAGCTCTTCACTGAGCCACAGGCCAAAGGCTTCGTGTTCCATCGATAGGCGCGCACAGGGCAGCTGGCGCTCATTGTAATAAAACTGGTAGTCCATCTTATTCCTGCTCGTCGTCCTCGGGGGCGTTGGCTAAGGGCCAGCCACCTAGGGTTTGGTAACGATTGGCAAAATAGCAAAATAATTCTGCGGTTTTAAGTGTGTCGTAAGCGGCGCTGTGGGCGGCGTGGTTGTCAAAATCCAAGCCCGCCAAACGGCACGCGCGCGCCAGTACGGTGTGGCCTAAAAACATGGCCGACAGCGTGGCGGTGTCAAAAGACGAAAAGGGGTGAAAGGGGTCGCGCTTGATGTCGTTACGCGCGACCGCCGCTTTTACAAAGCCGTGGTCGAAGTGGGCGTTATGGCCAACCAGTACTGCGCGTGTGCAGCCTTGATTTTTAACTTCTTTGCGAATGAGCTGAAACATTTCTGTTAATGCATCGATTTCAAATTCGGCGTCACGTTCAGGATCGAAGGGGTTAATACCCGTGAAATCTAGGGCTTCACGGTTGAGGTTGGCGCCATCAAAGGGATGAATGTTGGCGCTAAGCTTGTGGTGCGGGTGTAAAAAGCCGTTGTCATCCATGCGTAACGTGACCACGGCAATTTCCAGTAGGGCGTCGGTTTCGGCGTTGAATCCGCCCGTTTCGACATCCAAGACGATGGGCAAATAGCCACGGAAACGGCGTGCCATGGGGGTCTTTTCGACCAATTCGTCCTTGCTCATTTATTGCTCCAATTGCCAGCGTAGGGTTTCACCTGCGCGTAAGGGCACGATAGTTTCTTGGCCAAAGGGTAATTCCTGTGGTGCTTGCCAGCTGCGTTTTACTAAAGTGATGCGCTCTGCATTGCGCGGCAGGCCGTAGAAATCGGCACCGTAGAAGCTGGCAAAGGCTTCGAGCTTATCCAGCGCGCCTAAGTCCTCAAACACTTCGGCATAGAGCTCAATGGCGGCATAGGCGCTAAAGCAGCCCGCGCAGCCGCACGAATTCTCTTTTTTGCCCTTGGCGTGCGGGGCGCTGTCGGTGCCCAAAAAGAACTTGGGGTTGCCGCTGATGGCGGCTTCTTGCAGCGCTTGCTGGTGAGTGTTGCGTTTTAATACGGGCAGGCAATACAGGTGCGGATGCACGCCGCCAACCAGTAGGTGGTTGCGGTTGTAGGCCAAATGCTGAACTGTCAAGGTGGCGGCAATGTTTGATCCCTGTGACTGAACGAAGTTGGCAGCATCGGCGGTGGTGATGTGTTCAACTACGACCTTTAATTGACGCTGCCTGCTGACAAGCGGTGCCAATATTTTGTCGAGAAAAGCTTTTTCGCGGTCGAAAATATCGATATCGGCCTGTGTGACTTCACCATGCACCAGAAGTGGCATGGCGTTTTCAGCTAGGGCACTGGCGATGTCATCGAGCTTGCCTAGGTCGGTAACGCCTGATGCGGAGTTGGTGGTCGCACCTGCCGGGTAGAGTTTTACCGCATGAATGTGCCCGGCTTTTTTGGCCTGGGCAATCATTTCTGGCGTAGTGTTGTCGGTCAGATAGAGCACCATCAGGGGTTCAAAGCTCGAGCCTTGCGGACGTGCTGCTAAAATGCGCTCACGGTAGGCAAGGGCTTGCTCGGCGTTCATCACGGGCGGTTGGAGGTTGGGCATAATAATGGCGCGCCGCATTTGTTTGGCTGTCGCGGGAACGGTTTGCGCTAAAACAGCGCCATCGCGCACATGCAAATGCCAATCGTCAGGACGGGTGAGGGTAATGCGCTCGGTCATAACTGTGCCTAGGTGAAATCGAAAGCGCGCATTGTACTCGTAAATGTTTAACTTTCCTAAGAATTGGCCGATAACTTCCAGTGACTAAAAAAGCTTTCGGATTTTCTATGATACGACTAGCGCGTTGCTTATTTTTTCTACCCACTGTGGCTGTAGCCAGCACGCTGGAGTACGGCAGCTCTGTGGAAAACACCAGCTGGCAGGTGTCTGGCTCGGTGTTTGGTTGCCGCTTTGAGCAGCCCTTGCCAGGCTACGGCACAGCGCTGTTTTTCCATGAAGCGGGTGAGCCTGCGCGTTTTCAGCTGGAGAGCCTGCGCAATTTGCTGGATTTAAGCCAAGCACAAATCAGCATTTTGCCACCGCCTTGGCAGCCCAGCGCCAAAGCCGAGCCTTTGGGTACGGCCAAGCTGGTCAAAGACAATCCCAATCTCAGTTTGGATGCCAATCGCTCGAATCAATTTCTGCATGCTTTGTTAGAAGGGCGCTGGCCTGCCATCAGCCATCATACTTTTTATGACCCCAATAAATTTGTGCAGCTGCATCTTTCGGCGGTGAAGTTTCAGGATTATTACCCTGTGTATTTGCGCTGCGTTAAACAGCTTTTGCCAGTGAATTCTCGCCAAGTTGAAAATTCAAAAGTGTATTTTGATGCAGGCAATGACAGCACCCTGGATCCGAATGATAAAAAAGTTTTGGATAAAATTATTTTTTATATCAAGCACGACCCGCGTGTGTTTTCGGTGTATTTGGATGGTCACAGCGATAACGCAGGAAGACGTTTTGATAATCGAGAAATCTCGCGTGCGCGTGCCGAGCAAGTGGAGCGTTACTTTATTAAGCAAGGCATTAACTCCGATATGATTTCAACGCGCTTTCACGGCGACCGCTATCCCATTGCCGACAACGCCACGGCCAAAGGTCGCGCTTTAAATCGTCGCGTTACTGTGCGTTTAGAAATGCGCGAAGACACCAGTATTCCCGATGATTTAATTTTTCGTCCCGATGAAAAAAAATAACCCGATGACGCTTTTTAGGCGGCTCATCGGGTTACTTTATTGATGCTTGCGGCATCCTTGCCGCTCAAGGTATTACTTGGTGGTGCGTTTAAATTCGCGTTGGTTATCGAGGGTTTTCAAAAAAGCGACGATATCGGCGGCGGTTTTGTCGTCAACCTTACGACCCAGCTGATATTCACCCATGATTTTTACTGCGTCTGCCAAATCGGTGGCTAAGCCATCATGGAAATAAGGCGCAGTTTTGCTGATGTTGCGCAGGCTGGGTACTTTAAACATCATTTTGTCGGCTGCGTTGCCAGTGACATCAAAGCGGCCTTGGTCTTTTTGATTGGGATAGGCTTTTACTAAACCTGCTTTTTGATACATCTGGCCACCTAAGGTGCTGCCGTTGTGGCACATGGTGCAGCTGTTATCCATAAAGGCTTTTAAACCTGCCAGCTCTTGCGTATTTAAATTATCCGCGCCTTTTAAAAACTCGTCGAAACGATCTTTGCTAATTAAGGTACGCTCAAAGGCGGCAATGGCTTGCGCGAGGTTGTCGTAAGTCAGGGCATTTTTTTGACCAAAGGCTTTATCAAACTCAGCGCTGTAGCCGGCTTTTTTCAGCGCATCGACAGCGGATTTTTCGCTGGGCATGGCCATTTCCACAGGATTTAAAATCGGGCCTTTGGCTTGATCGGCCAAGGTTGCGGCGCGGCCATCCCAAAATTGCACAAAGTGCAAACCTGCGTTCCAGGTAGTAGGCGAGTTGCGGCCACCGATTTTTCCTTTGATGGCGCCGTCGGAGAATTTTTTGTTATCCACACCGCCTAGTTTTTCATCCAAACGGTGGCAGCTGTTGCACGACTGCGTGCCGTTTACCGACAGAGCCGTTTCAAAATACAGCTTTTCGCCCAAGGCAATTTTGGCGGCGCTGTCGTTTTCACTGCCAGGCATGGTGGCAGGCAGCGGCTTGAAAAACATATTGGCTTGGCTGCGCAAAGCACTGTTGTCGGCGGCGTGCACGGCTTGCGCCAGTAACGCAGCAGCGGAGACGGTTAATAAGGTTTTAAACATGATGTTCTCTCTTGGTTTTTATGGTGAGGCTGCCCGTATAGGCAACCTAGACGCTTGCATCTTAATAACCCTAGAAATAGAAAGACAATAAGACTTTGTAATAGCTCTGATAGCTTTTGGCTAAAGCTTTTTATTTCTGCGTGTGTTTTGGCTATCGAGTGGTTTTACCCACTAAGTAGTAAAAGCCAGTCTTTGTTCTTATTTCTGTGCTTGTTTGTGTTTTGCATCCGTCAAAAACACTATATATTGTGTCATAGTTAACTTTTAACACTAGATATAGACAATCATGTATTACTCCAGCGAACAGATAGTGTGGCAAGAAGTACCAGGTGAGGTGTCCTTGGCTTATGGCATTTCAGGCTGTCCGCTGCGCTGCGTGGGCTGTCACAGTGCCGATACTTGGCCTCTTATGTCGGGCAAGCCTCTTAATGAAGCGCACTTTTTAGCCAAGTTGGATCAGTACCAAGGGCTGATTACTTGCGTGTTGTTTTTGGGTGGTGAATGGCACGAGGCCGAACTCATAACGCTTTTGGCTTGTGCCCGTGCAAGGCAATTAAAAACCTGTTTGTACACCGGCTTTGAAGAGGTGAGCCCTGCGTTAAAAGCACAGCTGACCTTTATCAAATTGGGCCCTTGGCACAAGGACTTGGGTGGGCTGGATAGCCCCAATACCAATCAACGTTTTATCGAGGTCGAAACTGGCCAAGTTTTAAATAATTTATTTCAAAATAAATCGTAAAAAATAAGGGGAAAATCATGTTGAACTTATCAACCGAGCAAATTCAGAAAAAGCTCAGCTTTATGCAGGACTACATTCAGGCGACGAACGCCGCCGATGGCTCAAAGATGGATGCCAATGCCAATGTCACTGAAAAAAACATTGCCACTTTGGAATCTGAGCTGATGAAGGATTTTTTTGTTCAAATAAACCGAGCACAGGTTTCAAATAAAATCCATGATCTATTTGGTGAGGATTTAGCCAAAGAATATTTAAGGCAAATTGAGCAGCATGAAATCTATGTGCACGATGAAACCAGCTTAAAGCCTTATTGTGTGTCTATTACTATGTATCCTTTTTTGTTGGATGGTTTAACCAAGCTCGGTGGTGAATCTAAAGCACCCAAGCATTTGGAGTCTTTTTGCGGAGCTTTCGTTAATCTCGTCTTTGCTGTATCCAGTCAGTTTGCAGGAGCGGTGGCTACGGTGGAGTTTTTAACTTATTTCGACTATTTCGCCCGCAAAGACTATGGCGATAATTATTTGGTTACGCACAAAAAAATAATCGAGAACCACCTTCAGCATGTGGTGTATGCCATCAATCAGCCAGCAGCGGCGCGCGGCTATCAAAGTGTATTTTGGAATATCTCCATTTACGACTCGTACTATTTTGACAGTATGTTCGGCAACTTTGTTTTCCCAGATTTTACGCGGCCAAGCTTTCAAAGCGTTAATGCTTTGCAAGAGTTTTTTTCCACTTGGTTTAATGCCGAGCGTAGTAAAAGCCTGCTAACTTTTCCTGTAGTTACTGTGGCGATGCTTACCGAAAATGGCCAATGTAAAGACCAAGACTTTGCGCATTTTCAAGCCAAACAACTGAGCCAAGGCAGTTCTTTCTTTGTGTATTTGTCAGACAGTGCCGATAGTCTCGCATCTTGCTGTCGTTTGCGCAGTGAAATTAATGACCATACTTTTTCTTATTCGCTAGGTGCAGGTGGCGTGGCAACAGGTTCGATTAACGTGATTACGCTCAATATGAATCGCTTAATTCAAGATGGCCGCGATGTTAAAGCCGAAGTACAAAAGATTCATAAATATCAGGTGGCCTATCGTAAGCTGATGGAAGGCTATTTGGCCGCAGGTATGCTGACAGTGTACAGTGCGGGTTTTATCAGCCTAGACAAGCAGTTTCTAACCATTGGTATCAATGGCATGGTAGAGGCGGCAGAATCTTTAGGCATCGAAGTGGGCAATCATGCCGAGTATAAAAATTTCGTTCGTGAACAATTAAAGGTTATTTACGATGCCAATAAAGAGGCTAAAAAAGAATTTGGTTATATGTTCAATACCGAATTTGTTCCCGCTGAAAACCTAGGAATTAAAAACGCCAAGTGGGATAAATCCGACGGTTATAAAGTGAGTCGCGATTGCTATAACTCGTATTTTTATGTAGTCGAAGACGACAATACGAACGCCTTGGATAAGTTTCAAATGCACGGCCGCGAGCTTTTAGAGTTTTTGGATGGCGGCTCGGCGCTGCATTTAAATTTGGCGGAAAGACTCAGTGAAGAAGGCTATGTGCATTTACTGAACATCGCCGCGAAAACAGGGTGCAATTATTTTTGTGTCAACGTTAAAATCACCATTTGCAACGACTGCGAGCACATAGATAAGCGCACCTTGGCTTATTGCTCAGAATGCGGCAGTGAAGATATTGATTACGGTACGCGGGTGATTGGTTATTTAAAACGGGTTTCGGCTTTTAGCGCAGGGCGACGCAAAGAACATAACTTGCGGCATTATCATCGTAAGGAAAAAGCCAGTTTTAAATCTCACGGCATGAGTGTGGAAATGGCATAAAACGCTCTGTAATTTTCCTGAGGCGCATCAAGATTTGGGCAATCTTTTGCCCAAATCAGCGCCTTGCCTGTTATCATCGCCTCCTCATTAAACGGCGGCTTTATGCTGCGACGATAAGCGTTATTTTATGGCGGTTTATGGCAAATCCATCTTCATTTTTTGAGTTCAGCTCTTGGACTTGCGCACAAATTCAGGCAGAGCTTGAGCCTTTGCGTGCGAGTAATGCGCATTTTGCTGCTTGGGCCAAAGGTGTGGGAGTGGTGGTGCATCAAGAGCGTACTCAGCTTGGAGTGGCACGCTTGGAGCAGGCGCTTCTAGCTCAGAAAAAAGTGGTCGACAGCGCCAGTTTTTATCGTGCGTTGGAGGCGTTGGATGTCATCACCAATCAAGCTATGTGGCTGGTGGTGCATATGACCTACGCGCAAAAACTGTATTTGGATGGTCGGGATTTACCCACCGAAGATTTTAAGTTGCGCTCGCGCGGTTATACAGGTGGGGCACTTAACATGGTTCCTGCCTTTGCTGCGCTCCATGCGTTGAATCATTTCAGCCAGATTCCTCATCAGTGGATTATGGGGCAAGGGCACAGCGTGGCGGCGGTAGATGCCTTACAGATTTTAACGGGCACCGCACTGCCAGAGCGGCGGGAAAAATACCCGCTGGATGAAACGGGGCTGAGCCGTTTTGTCGCCGATTGCAGTAACTATCGCATCGATAAAAATGGCCGCCGACTGAGTAATTTGGGTGCGCACGTCAATGCTTGGACAGCGGGTGCGCGCATGGAAGGCGGCTATTTGGGCTTTGCGTCCATGCAGTACGCACACATGCCCTTGCCCAATGAGCGTTTGGTGGCTTTCTTAAGCGATGGGGCTTTTGAGGAGCAGCGCGGCGGCGATTGGGCACCGCGCTGGTGGCGCGGCGAAGATACGGGCTTGGTTGCCCCCGTGATGATCGCCAACGGCCAGCGTATCGATCAGCGCACAGCCATATCGCAGCAAGGCGGGCTTCATTGGTTCTTGAATCATTTGCGTAATCAGGGCTTTGCCCCCTTTGTGATTGACGGGCGTGATCCAGCGGCCTTTTTGTGCGCCCTGTATTTTATGGAAGAGGAGCTGACGCGCTCTTATGCCTGCATTAAAAAAGGCGAAGCTCAGTACCCCGTGGTGATGCCCTATTGCATTGCTGAAACGGTCAAAGGCTATGGCTTTCCTGGGGCGGGAACGGACGCCGCCTACAAATTGCCTTTGGGGGCGCAGCCGCAATTTAACCCAGAGGCCTTGGCCTTTTTTCATCAAGGAGCCAAGGCTCTGTTTCAGCCACAAGCACGTTGGCAGCAGGCTGCGGCGCTGCTTGGCCAGCCTCGGCCTAAATTGCCGCCCATGCTGGCGGTGACTTGCCCCGAGCCTGAGTGGGGCGACAGACGCGAATCCCCGATGAATGGAATCGACCGTTATTTTATCGAAGTGACGGAAGTGAACCCGAACTTGCGTGTGCGCGTAGGCAACCCCGACGAGCTGCGCTCCAACGGTATGAACCAAACGCTGGAGCAATTTCGCCACCGTGTCACTCGGCCTGAAATTGCCACAGTCGAGGCCGTAGACGGCGCGGTGATTACCGCGCTCAACGAGGAAGCCATTGTCAGCGCCTGTTTGGCCAACCAAGCGGGCATCAATATCGTGGTGGCTTACGAGGCGTTTGCCATCAAGATGCTGCGGGCTTTGCATCAAACCTTGGTCTTTGCTCGCCAGCAAAAAGAAGCAGGCGACCCTGCCGAATGGCTGGGCTTTCCTGTGATTACCACCGCCTTGATTTGGGAAAATGGCCAGCGCGGCCAAAGCCATCAAGATGCCAGTTTAAGCGAGAGCTTGATGCTGAAAATGAGCGACATGGCGCGCGTGGTCTTTCCTGTGGATGCTAATTCGGCGATGGCGTGCTTGCGCGCGTGCTATGGCGATTTGGGCGTGATTTGGAATTTGGTGGTGCCGCGTTCGGTGCAGCCTGTGTTTTTTAACCGTCAGCAGGCGACTCAGCTGGTGCAAGACGGTGCGCTCTGTGTGCGTGGGCACTGTGGCTCGGAATTGCAGCTGGTGGCCACAGGCGCGGTACAGCTGGCGCAACTGCTGAAGGCCTCGGATCGCTTGCGCCAGCAACGCGTCGCGCATTCGCTCATTTACCTGCTTGAGCCAGGGCGCTTTCGTGAAGCACGCGACCACTGGGAGGCGGAGGTTCTCGCGGAGGATTCGGTGGTGGCGGCGCTTTTTCCTGCTCGAGTGCGTTATCGCCTGTTTGTGGTGCATTGCCGCCCTGAATTGGTGTTGGCCAGCTGCCGTAAGCTCGATTTAGGCCCGCAGCGAACGCGCGCGCTGGGCTACATCAACCACGGTGCAACCTTGGATAGCGCTGAGCTGCTTTTTGCCAATAAGTGCACCTGGGCTCATGCGCTGGCGAGCTTGGCGCAACTGTGCGGGCAAAAACCCACACTTTGGCTCACCGCTGAAGAAGCCGCCGCCATTGCAGGTGAGGGCGACCCTTATTTTGTAATATGAGGTTTAGCGGCCAATAAACAGCAGCTCATCGCGCAGGTCTTGAACGCTGCGATGGGTGAGCAGCATATCGGTTAAGGCTTCGCTGCCGCTGACATCCCCCGCCAGCAAAAAGCCCGTAACGCGATCGCCCGATAAAATAATCTTGCGATATACCCCCTGCTCGGGGATGGACATGGTCAGGCATTCCTCGCCCTGCTCAGGCTGCAAAGAGCCTGCGTAATGCATAGCAAAATCTTGAATCTCGACGCGATGCGGCAGGCTGGGAATGCTCCAAGGTACGCTGATTGGCTGATCTTGATTGAGCTTGGTCAGCATTTGGTCAAACATCATTTCAGGCAGCTCGTACCAATCACCGCCATCTTGCAGCTGGTATTGAGCGTTAAGCGCATCCCAAGCCTCGTTTTTGATTTGCGCGCGCGCACGCACGACGCCCAGGCTTTTGTCGCTAAAGGGGGTAAAGAGCGCAGGCCACTTCAAGGCTTTGGCGTCTTTTTTACTGATGAGGCTTACGCCTGAGCTTTGCAGCAAGCCTTGAATCAGCTCGGAGGCCGCCTCGTCGAAATGGCGATGCACCAGTGCTTTATCGCCTTGCACCAGATGCACCTGCATACCCGCTTGGGCGCAGGCGGTGGCATAGAGCACGGCCTTAAGCGAAGAACCATAGACCACCAATTTGCCGTAGCTCTGTAGGGCTTGCTGCGCTTGGGCAACGTCCTCGCCCTGATGCAAACAAAAATAACGACGACGACCTTCAGGTAGGCGTAACACGGAAATGTGCTGCGGGTCGCATTGGGTGTTGATGACGGGTGTTTGTGCGCCAATGTTGGCAAGCGGCACGACACCCGTAGGCAGTGGCAGTAACGCCTCTTTTAGGCTCAGGCTGCCTGCCAAAAGCTCAGGAAAACAAGAAGACGGGCAATAGTGCCGCGCTTGGCCTTCAGGCACATAAAGCTGGGTTTTTGGCTGGTGGCGTTGCAGCTTTTGCAACAGGCGATACGCGCTGTCGTTGTTGCCAAGTATTACCAATGCAGGGGCGGTTGCGGCCATCTTATTGCTCTCGTTTGAATGCGTTCTGGGCATTATATGAGCAAAGATTGGCCAAAAGCGGGTTTTACCCCATCAAGGGTAGGTGAATTTACGCCGAGTCTTGCGCTTAGAAATAGGACCTTAATTGACAATAACCCTGCGCGCTTTAGTATGGCCTGCGAATTTATTACTGGTGATAAGCTATGGACGAAAAGAAATCCACAATACTGCTGGTCGATGACCATCCTTTGCTGCGTAAAGGTTTAAAGCAGTTGTTGTCCTTTGATAACGAACTGGAAGTTATCGCAGAAGCAAGCAGCGGTGCCGAGGCCATCGAGATTGCCGACCGCGAAGATCCAGACCTTATCATTCTCGACTTGAACATGCAGGGCATGGACGGCTTAGAAACGCTGTCTAAGCTGCGCGATAACGGCGTGACTTCCCGCATTATTATGCTGACGGTATCCGATGCCGATGAAGACGTATTAGCCGCCATCAGCCAAGGTGCGGACGGCTATTTACTCAAAGACACCGACCCCGATCTACTGCTTGAACAAATCAAACAATCCTTAACAGGGAAAATGGTCTTAAGCGAAGCGGTGACTCAGGTTTTGGCGGCGGCCATTCGTCGCCCCACTGTGCGTCCTGCCTCGGAATTGGATTCTTTAACCGGCCGTGAGGTCGAGATTCTGCACTGCATCGCCAAGGGCATGAGCAACAAGGTGATTGCGCGTGAATTGGATATTTCCGACGGTACCGTCAAAGTGCATGTGAAGCACCTGCTAAAAAAACTCGGCCTGCGCTCGCGCGTGGAAGCAGCGGTGTGGATGGTCAACCAGCAAAGCGAAGGCAAGGCCTAAGCTACTTGACCCCAAGCTTCTGCGCGAGTTTGTGCAGATTGCTGGGGTCTAGCCCCAGTTCGCGGGCGGTGGCGCTCCAGCTGCCGTCCTGTTTCTTTAGCTCCTTGATGAGCACCGCTTTCTGAAAGACTTTTACCGCTTCTTTCATACTCATGCCTTCGACTTGCTCCAGCGTATCGGGGTGATTTTTCTCTTTGCTGTTGCCACCTGCTAAGCGCAAATCCAGCATCGGGCTTTCCAGCGTGACGATGTCGTGCTTTTGCGCCCCTGTGCTGATGGCTTTAATGGCGGCGCGGCTGATGGCGTGCTCCAGCTCGCGCACGTTGCCAGGCCAAGAGTACGCCAAGAGAGCGGCCACGGCATCGGGCGATAAGCGCAGGCTACGCAGCCCCAAACGCGCACGGTTTAGCTCTAAAAAATGCCCAGCCAGCAGCACTATGTCTTTGCCACGCTCACGCAGCGGCGGAATGGGAATGGGGTACACCGATAAGCGATGGTAAAGATCGGCACGAAACGCGCCTTCGGTCACTTGTTCTTTGAGGTTGCGATTGGTGGCGGCAATGATGCGCACATCGACGGGGCGACAGGTGTCGCTGCCAAACGGGAGTACTTCGCCTTTTTGCAACACGCGCAACAGCTTGGCTTGCGCAGTCAGAGGCAAAACGCCAATTTCATCTAAAAACAACGTGCCTTGGTGCGCCCCTTCGATGCGGCCAATGCGGTCTTCGTGTGCGCCTGAAAAAGCCCCTTGTACATGGCCAAACAGCTCGCTTTCGGCCAAATGTTCAGGCAAGGCGGCACAGTTAATGTACAGCAGCGGCTTGTCGGCACGCGCGCTGTGGCGGTGCAGAAAGTTGGCAAAAATCTCTTTGCCTACGCCCGTTTCCCCCAATAGCAAAACGGGTAAGTCGGAATCGGCCACCATTTTCAGTTCTTTGCGCAAGAGTGTAATGGCATCGCTTTGGCCGATGATTTCTTGCTCGCTCTCTAGGGCGGGGCCGACTGAAGTAGTCAGGCGCGTTTGGTGCAGGCCGCGTACGTCTTCTTCGAGATTAATCAGGCGAATGGCGGTTTCAAGCAGCGGGCGTAAGCGCTCCAGCTCGTTCATGCGTTCGTTTTCAAAAGCCCCTGGGGTGAGCGAGTCTAAAGTAAGCGCACCCCAGGCTTCGTTGTTTAAATTAAGACGAATGCCCATGCAGTCGTGAATAGGTAAAACCTCACCCGGGGCGCTGGCCAGTAAGCCGTCGTAAGGGTCGGGCAGGGGGCTGCCAATGGGAAAGCGCAGCACTTTAGTGCTGGTCATCACCGCCGCTAGACGCGGATGCTGTGCCAATTTAAAGCGGCGACCGTGTGCCTCTGCAACCAGACCTGTCATGGCTAAGGGTTTGAGCGTGTCGCCGCTGAGTTTGAGCACCACCACCGCGCCGCAATGAAAAAACTCTTGAATAGATTGAGTTATGTCTTCAAAACGCTCCGTTGCGGGCTTATCAATAGCCAGTTTTTGCAGTAGGTTGTACTCAATCATGGGCATATTTGGCGCGAAGGCTACTACCTAGTGGTTAAATATACATATGTAAAACGGGTTTAAACTACCGCGCTCGTTGTGGGCACTGCTGTCCAGTATGCATACCCCTTTTGTTTGGAGTATTTATGGAAATTTTGGAACGTTCATTAAGTGAAATTGCCACCACGATTCCAGGAGCCAGCGCGTTACTGCGTGAACTCAAATTAAATTATTGCAGTCAGGGCCGTATGAGCCTAAGCGAAGCCTTAAATACCCATGGCTTAAATGCGAGTTCTATATTGGCACAGCTTGAAGCGCTTAGCGCCAACGCAGAGGTGGTAGATTGGGCGCAAATAAAACCCACTAAATTGATAGCCCATATTCTTGAGCGCTATCACGCGAAACACCGTGAGCAGCTGCCTGAATTGATTAGTTTGGCCACCAAGGTCGAGCGCGTGCATAAAAATAATCACGATTGCCCTGTGGGGATTTCAGAGCTTTTGCGCGATATTTATTACGAGCTGAATAATCACATGATGAAAGAGGAGCAAATTCTTTTTCCAATGCTAGGCGGTGGTATTTATCCCACAGGTCCTATCAACGTGATGCAGGACGAACACGACAATCATTTGGATACGGTCGAACGCATTTTAACCTTGACGCACAATCTGACTTTGCCCGCATCGGGCAGCTGCAACAGCTGGAAAAATCTCTATGCGGGTTTGCAGATTTTTATCGATGATTTAATGCAGCATATTGCGCTGGAAAATTACTTTTTATTCGACCAGCCCCATTACGATCCCATCCCTTAAGTCTGCTGTTGTGCCCCATCCTTGGGGCGGTGCAGGTTACAGGAAAGTAACAACGCAGAAGTAGCCAACCAAGCTCATCACTATGGTGTAAGGCAGCGCCATTAAAAACATGCGGCCGTAGCTTAAACGCACCAGAGGCGCGATGGCGGAGGTGAGCAGAAACAAGAACGCCGCTTGCCCGTTGGGTGTGGCGACGGAGGGCAGGTTGGTGCCCGTGTTAATGGCGATGGCGAGGTGGTCAAAGTGCTCGCGCGAAATAGTACCTGCATCGAAAGCGGCTTTGATTTCGCTGATGTAAACCGTGGCAACAAAGACGTTATCGCTGATGGACGACAATAAACCGTTGGCAATGTAGAACATGCCTGTCTGACTTTCTTGAGGCAGATGCAGCACCCAGTCGATGATGGGTTTAAACAGATTCTGGTCGTGAATAACCGCGACAATGGCAAAGAAAACCGCAAGCAGCGCCGTAAAGGGCAGGCCGTCTTCAAAGGCCTTACCAATTTCGCCTTCGTCGGTCACGCCGTTGAGCGCTGCCACCAAGATAATGACCATCAAACCAATCAAGCCCACTTCGGCAATGTGAAAGGCCAACCCTAGAATAAGCGCAAAAGCGGCAATGGCTTGGATAACCAAGGCGGCGGAATCCTGCGCAGAGCGATTGGCTTTTTCTTCGGCGGCGAAGTCTTGCAGTACTTTTAATACTGATTGGGGCAGTACTGTGCCATAGCCAAACCATTGCAGTTTTTCGAGCAATAAACAGGTGATTAAGCCTGCGACCAGTACGGGCATGGAAACAGGAGCCATCAGTTTAAAGAAAGTGGCGAAATCCCAGCCTGCGATTTTGGCAATCAAGAGGTTTTGTGGCTCGCCCACCATGGTGGTTACACCGCCTAGTGCCGTACCAATGGCGGCGTGCATCAACAGGCCGCGCAAAAACTGACGGAAAGTTTCTAGGTCGGCTTGGCTTTCAGCGCGCACAGGGCTGTCGTCGCTGTAGTCGTGATCTTCATTGTGAAAATCAAGGCCTGAGGCGACGCGGTGATAGACCGAGTAAAAGCCCACCGCCACGCTGATAACCACGGCGGTAACGGTGAGGGCGTCCAAGAAGGCCGATAAAAACGCCGAGGTCATACAAAACAGCAAGGCCAAGGCGTATTTCGAGCGAATTTTTACCAGAATTTGGGTGAAGGTCACCAGCAGCAGGCTTTTCATAAAGTAAATGCCCGCCACCATAAATACCAACAGCAAAATCACAGGCAGGTTCTGTTCCACCTCGTGGTAAAGCGATTCGGGCGAGGTCATGCCAAGCAGCATGGCCTCGATGGCAAGCAAACCACCTGGCAGCAGCGGATAGCATTGCAGCGCCATGGCCAGAGTAAAAATAAATTCGGCGATCAGCAGCCAGCCTGCGGCCGCAGGGCCGAGTGTCCAGAGTACTAAAGGGTTAAGAAGCAAAAACGCAATGATGGTCTGTTTGTACCAAGTGGGCGCTTCGCCTAAAAAGTTATGAGAGAACGCTCGAAGAAAGCGAGGTGGTATGGGTTGTGTCTTGTGCATGGCATAGTCCTATTTTTGAGTAATTAGCTTGGTTTGACGCGCTGATTTAAGCATAATCGCCCGCATTTGGATAATTAGGGGAACAAAATGAACCCAACTGCACTGGTCGCTGTTGCCGACGGCAGCGAAGATATTGAAGTGATTACGCTGGTGGATGTGCTGCGCCGTGGTGGTGTGGACGCCACTTTGGTGTCGGTTATGCCGCAGCGCCAAGTAACCTGTGCGCACGGTACGGCATTGCGTGCTGATGCGCTTTTGGCCGATGTTTTGGCTCAAGATTTCGATGCCATTGTGCTGCCAGGTGGTATGATAGGGGCTGAGCATTTCGCCGCAAGCGGTGCCTTGGTGGCCATGCTTGAAGAGCAAAATGCCCGTGGTGAAGTGGTCGCAGCCATTTGCGCCTCGCCTGCGGTGGTGCTAGCCAAACACGGCTTGCTAGGGGGGCGCAGGGCGGCGGTTTATCCAGGTTCTGAAGACGCCTTGCAGCAAGCGGGGGTAGAGCTTGTGCGCGACAATGTCGTGCACGATGGCAATATTATTACCAGCCGTGGGCCAGCCACAGCAATGGCCTTTGCCTTATATTTGGTTGAAGTTTTGGTGGGTGCCAGCAAGGCCAAACAGGTGCAAGCCGCACTTTTGGCCTAAATGCTTTTAAGTTCACTGGGTTACAGGTAAGATACGCGACTTTATTTTCACGCAAGTGGCCTATCGTAGGGGCCACCACTGGTAAGGAATGATCATGCCTGTAATCACACTCCCTGACGGCTCCAAACGCGAGTTCGCCACCCCTGTTACATTGATGCAAGTTGCTGAAAACATCGGTCCAGGCTTGGCTAAGGCCACCGTTTGCGGCCGCATTGACGGCAAGCTGGTGGATGCTTGTGAGCTCATTACTCAGGACGCCGCCATTTCGCTGATTACAGGGCGTGATTTAGAAGGCTTAGAGGTCATTCGCCACTCCTTTGCCCACTTGGTGGGGCACGCGGTTAAGCAGCTTTTTCCTACCGCCAAAATGGCCATCGGCCCAGTCATTGAAAACGGCTTTTATTACGACATCGAATACGAGCGTCCTTTTACGCCTGAAGACTTAGCCGCTATCGAGTTGCGCGTTGGCGAATTGGTTAAAAAAGATTACGACGTCATCAAGAAAATGACGCCCATTAGAGAAGCACGCGAGGCTTTCGCAAAACGCGGCGAAAGCTATAAAGTTGAGCTGATTGACGAGCTTATCGAAAAAGGCGAAACCGCTGTAGGCTTGTATCATCACGAAGAATACACCGATATGTGTCGTGGCCCGCACGTTCCCAATACTCGTGTGATGCGCATCTTTAAACTGACGCGCGTATCGGGTGCTTACTGGCGTGGTGACTCCAAAAATACGCAATTACAGCGTATCTACGGCACGGCATGGAACGATAAAAAAGATCTCAAAGACTACATTACCCGCATGGAAGAAGCGGAAAAGCGCGATCACCGTAAGCTGGGTAAGCAGCTGAACTTGTTCCATCTGCAAGAAGAAGCCCCTGGCATGGTGTTCTGGCATCCCAATGGCTGGACTATTTACCAAGTGCTGGAACAGTACATGCGTAAAGTGCAGCAAGACGCGGGTTATTTGGAAATCAAAACGCCGCAAGTGGTGGATAAAGTCCTGTGGGAAAAATCTGGCCACTGGCAGCACTACGCCGCCAATATGTTTGTGACTGAGTCGGAAAAGCGCACTTACGCGGTGAAGCCGATGAACTGCCCTTGTCACATTCAAGTCTTTAATCAGGGTTTAAAAAGCTACCGTGACCTGCCTATGCGTCTTGCGGAGTTTGGCTCCTGCCACCGTAATGAGCCATCGGGTGCGCTGCACGGCATCATGCGCGTGCGCGGCTTTACCCAAGACGATGCTCATATCTTTGTTAGCGAAAAACAAATTCGCCAAGAAGCCATCGACTTTATCAATCTGACCTTGGCTGTTTATAAAGATTTTGGCTTTGACAAGGTTGAAATGAAGCTGTCTACCCGCCCTGAAGGCCGTATTGGCTCGGATGAGCAGTGGGACTTGGCCGAAAGTGCTTTAAAAGACGCACTCGATGCCGCAGATTTGGCTTGGGATCTTCAGCCCGGAGAAGGTGCGTTTTATGGCCCAAAAATAGAATTTTCCTTGCGTGACTGCATTGGCCGTGTCTGGCAATGCGGTACGTTACAGCTCGACTTTATGCTGCCAGGCCGTTTGGGTGCGCAGTATGTCGACGAAGACAATGAACGCAAAACCCCAGTCATGCTGCATCGTGCGGTGCTGGGCTCGTTTGAGCGTTTTGTCGGTATTTTGATTGAGCATTACGCGGGTGCTATGCCACCTTGGCTTGCACCGCAGCAAGTGGCCGTGCTCAATATTACCGATAAACAAGGTGAATATTGTGAAAAGATAGTTAAAACCTTGAAGTCTAAAGGGTTTAGAGCGCAAGCGGACTTGAGAAACGAGAAGATCGGCTTTAAAATCCGCGAGCATACTTTACTGAAGGTTCCCTATTTAGTCGTAATTGGGGACAAAGAAGTCGAAGCCAACACCGTCGCTGTGCGCACTCGTAAAGGTGAAGACCTTGGTGTCATGAGTGTGGATGCCTTTATTTCCTTGCTAGAAAAGGGTATTGCCCAGCGCGGACGATTTGAACTGGAGAGTTGATTATTAGAACCGAACCCAAAAAGGGCGGACGCAACGATAACCGTGCGCCCATTAACGAAAACATTCGTGCCGATAAAGTCCGTTTAATCGGTGCCGATGGCAGCCAAGTTGGCGTCGTTAGCATTAAAGAAGCCTTGCAGGCAGCAGAAGCCGCTGAATTGGATTTAGTGCAAATCTCCGATGGTGATCCCATTGTGTGTAAAGTTATGGACTTTGGCAAAAAGCTTTACGAAGAGAAAAAGCAAAAAGCCGAAGCCAAAAAACGCCAGCATCAAGTGCAGATTAAGGAAATAAAATTCCGCCCTGGCACCGATGATGGCGATTACCAAATTAAGCTAAAAAGCTTAAAACGTTTCCTTGAGGACGGTGACAAAGCGAAAATTACTTTACGTTTTCGCGGTCGCGAGATGGCGCACCAAGAGCTTGGCATGGAAGTGATGAAGCGTGTTGAAGAAGACTTAAAAGAATTCGGAACCGTGGAGCAACAAGCCAAGTTTGAAGGTCGTCAGATGGTTATGGTCATCGCCCCGGGTAAGAAGAAGTAATAGGTTTACAAAGAGCTTGCTCTACCTATTACTCGTTACGGCAGATGCCGCACAGGGTCTTAGTTCCTGTCGGCGTCATCACTTTTGGAGTACAACATGCCTAAAATGAAAACTAAGAGCGGTGCAGCCAAGCGCTTCAAGAAGACTGCTAACGGCTTTAAACACCGTAAAGCGTTCCGCAGCCACATCCTGACATCAAAGAGCACCAAGCGTAAGCGTCACTTGCGTGGCAGCTTCTTGGTCAATGCGTCCGACGTGAAATCCGTCGCTCGTATGCTTCCTCATCTTTAATCTTCAGGAGATAAACTATGGCTCGTGTAAAACGTGGTGTTGTCGCTCGCGCTCGTCACAAAAAAATTCTGAAGCAAGCTAAAGGTTACTATGGCGCACGCAGCCGCGTGTTCCGTGTAGCGAAGCAAGCCGTTATCAAAGCTGGTCAATACGCTTACCGTGACCGTCGTCAACGTAAACGTCAATTCCGTCAATTGTGGATTGCTCGTATCAATGCAGGCGCTCGTCAAAACGGTTTGTCTTACAGCAAGTTCATTAACGGCCTGAAAAAAGCCGCTATTGAAATCGACCGTAAGATTCTGGCGGACTTGGCTGTGTTCGAAAAAGCAGCGTTTAGCGCTTTAGTTGAAAAAGCTAAGGCCAGCCTGTAATAGTCGAAAGTCAAAAGCCTAGTGTCTGACGAATATTTTCTTAAGATCCTTGGCTCTAGACTTAAGGCATCAAAATGGGGAGTTGGCTTCGGCGAATTCCCCATTTTTTTAGGCTCAGAAAATATACGAATAAGGCCGTTTTTTATCGTATTTATTCTTATATTTTTTCACAAATTTAAAACATTGGACTTGAACAATGGAAAATCTTGAAATTCTCACCCAGCAAGCTTTAGCCGCTGTGCAAGCTGCGCAAGACGTGGCCGCGCTGGAGCAAGTGCGTGTGCAGTACTTGGGCAAAAAAGGTGAAATCTCTGCCTTGATGAAAAACCTAGGCAATGTTGCCCCTGAGGATCGCCCCAAAATCGGCGCGGTTATCAATGAGGCCAAAGACCAAGTCGAAAATGCGCTCGGTGCGCGCAAGGAACAGCTCGAAGGCGCGGCTTTGGCGGTGAAACTGGCCAGTGAAAAAATCGACATCACCCTTTCAGGCCGTAACTTGCAAGAGGGCAGTTTGCACCCCGTCACGCGCACTATTGAACGTTTGGAATCCTTCTTTGTGGGCGCAGGCTACAGCCTGATGGAAGGCCCAGAAATCGAAGACGAATTTCATAACTTTGAAGCGCTGAATATTCCAGAGCACCACCCCGCGCGTGCCATGCACGACACCTTTTATTTTGATGCAGGGCGCTTGCTGCGCACCCATACTTCGCCCGTGCAAGTGCGCACCATGAAAGCTCAAGAGCCGCCGCTGCGCATCATTTGCCCAGGTCGAGTGTATCGCTGCGACTACGATCAAACCCACTCGCCCATGTTCCATCAGATGGAAGGTTTGGTGGTGGACAAAAACATCAGCTTCGCCGATTTAAAAGGCACATTGAATGAATTTTTAAGCGCTTTCTTTGAGCGCGAAGTGAAGGTTCGTCTGCGCCCGTCTTATTTCCCCTTTACCGAACCATCCGCTGAAATTGATATCGAGTGGGTGATGGAAACGCCTGAAGGCACCAAAACCCGCTGGTTGGAGATTGGTGGCTGCGGCATGGTTCATCCAGAGGTTTTCCGTCATGTTGGCATCGACCCTGAAGAATACACGGGCTTTGCCTTTGGTATGGGCATGGAGCGCATGGCTATGCTGCGTTACGGCGTTAACGACTTACGTTTGTTCTTTGAAAACGACCTGAGATTTTTGCAGCAGTTTAGATAATGGCTGGGCGTTGGGCGTTAGTGTGTAGGAGCGGCCCTGGCCGCGATAAGATGAAAATTTAAACGGTGTTGAAGGCGAAGGAGCACTATGAACGCTCAACCTTGGACGCCCGGCGACAAATAGGAAGAAACGATGAAATTCAGCGAACAGTGGTTGCGTGAGTGGGTTCAGCCCGCCGTCAGTACCGAAGAGTTGGCCGCGCAGATTACTTTGGCGGGTTTGGAAGTGGACGGTATTGAGCCTGTGGCAGGGGCTTTTACGGGGGTTGTCGTTGGTGAGGTGGTCAGCCGTGAGCCGCACCCCGATGCCGATAAGCTCAGCCTGTGCCAAGTGTCCGATGGCCAAGAGACCTTTCAAGTGGTTTGCGGTGCGCCCAATGTGCGTGCGGGGTTGAAAATTCCTTTTGCCAAAATCGGTGCGCAACTACCTGGCGATTTTCATATTAAAAAAGCCAAGCTGCGCGGTGTTGAGTCCTTTGGCATGCTGTGCTCGCAAGTCGAGCTTGGCCTAGGCGATGACAACTCTGGCCTGCTGGAGCTGCCTGCGGAAGCCCCAGTTGGCGCTGACATTCGTGACTATCTCAGCCTTGATGACCACATTATTGAAGTGGATCTTACCCCCAACCGCGCTGACTGCCTGAGTATGATAGGTCTGGCGCGCGAAGTGGGTGTGCTCAATAAAGCCGAAGTTAAAGCGCTGAATGTGGCTTTGGTTGCCGCCAGTATTTCCGATAGTGTCAACATTGAGGTGCAAGCGCCCAGCGCCTGCCCACGTTATTTAGGCCGCGTTATTAAGGGCGTGAATGTTCGTGCCCGCTCACCGCAATGGCTGGTTGAAAAGCTTAAGCGTGGCGGTATTCGTGCCATCGACCCCGTGGTGGACATCACCAATTACCTGTTGCTGGAGCTGGGGCAGCCCATGCACGCCTTTGATTTGCATAAAATTCAAAGCGGCATCTGCGTGCGTATGGCCAAAGATGGCGAGAAGCTCAAGCTGCTCGATGGCCAAGAAGTGAGCCTAAAAGCCAATACCTTGGTGATTGCCGATGCCAGCCAGCCTTTGGCCATGGGCGGCATCATGGGGGGTGAGCCATCCAGTGTAACCGAGCAGACTCAGGATATTTTGCTGGAAGCGGCGTTTTTTGCGCCTTTGGCCATTGCCAACCGTGCGCGCCAGTACGGCTTGCATACCGATTCCTCGCACCGCTTTGAGCGCGGCGTGGATTACGAGCTGCAACGCACCGCGATGGAGCGCGCAACCGCGCTGATTTTAAGCATCTGCGGCGGCAGTGCAGGCCCTATCTCTGAGGTGGCAAGCGCAGAACATTTGCCCAAGAAAGCAACTATTAGCCTGCGCTCAAGCCGTATCGAGCGCTTGTTAGGTGTGGCCATTGCTGAAAACGAAGTGACCGACATCCTCACGCGCCTAGGATTACAGGTCAGCAAGACCGCAGCGGGTTGGGAGGCTATCGCGCCAAGTTATCGCTTTGATCTCCGTATCGAGCCCGATTTAATCGAAGAAATTGCGCGCATTTATGGCTACGCCCGTTTACCTGCACGCAGCCCCAGCGCCGCATTGCCTTTGGCCAAAGTGCCTGAAAAGCGCTTTGACCTCAAAGAAATTCGCCGTCACTTTGTGGCGCGCGGCTACCAAGAAGCTATTACTTACAGCTTTATTGCGCCCGAACTGCAAAAACACTTTGACCCTGAGCACGAGGCTATTGCCTTGCTCAACCCCATCTCTGTCGATATGTCGGTGATGCGTACCAACCTCTTTGCAGGTTTAGTGCAAGCTCTGGGCTACAACCTCAAGCGTCAGCAAAATCGCGTGCGTCTGTTTGAAACGGGTTTGCGTTTCCTGCCGCAAGCCGATGGCACTTTGCAGCAAATTCCGAGTTTGGCTTTGGCCATTACGGGCGCGCGTGAGCCTTTGTCTTGGGCGGTGGCCGAGCAAGAAGTTGACTTCTTTGACCTTAAGGGCGACATCGAGAGCCTGTTGGCGCGTACGGGTGAAAGCTACCGTTTTGTGCTAGGTCAGCATCCTGCGCTGCACCCAGGACAAACGGCGATCATCGAAAAGCAAGATGCACAAGGCCTGTGGCAAGCGGTGGGCTTGCTCGGTGCGCTGCATCCCAACCTGCATAAGCCTTTAGGCATCAAGCAAGCGCTGTTCTTGGCGCAGCTGGATGTTGAAGCCATTCAAGAAAAGCGTGTGCCTAAGTTTAACGAGCTGTCGAAGTTCCCTGAAATGCGCCGTGATTTGGCCTTGGTGGTGGATAAA
>JBDKHD010000115.1:0-2529 GCA_039797885.1 Pseudomonadota bacterium | reverse complement strand
GGGTTGATGCGCAAGCAGTCCGCGCCTAAATCGGCCACGCGCAGCGCAATTTTGTAATCGAAGTGAATGTCGGTTACTAAAGGCACGGTCACACGTTTTTTAATTTCACCAAAAGCCTCGGCCGCTTCCATGCTTGGCACCGATACCCGCACTATGTCCGCGCCCGCATCTTGCGCCGCTTTAATTTGTGCCACAGTGGCATCGACATCGCAGGTTTCGGTGTTGGTCATGGTTTGTACCGAAATAGGGGCATCGCCACCTACAGGCACATTACCCACCATAATGCGGCGGGTTTTACGGCGTTTAATCGGGCTGTCGTAATGCATTTAACGTGCTCCGTTTAAGGATTCTCGATAGAGCTTGTATTCCACCGAATTGGGGAACTGGCGTTTTAATTCGGAGGCAAATTTAATCGCGCGCTGGGTGTTTTGCGAAATAGTGGCGATTTTAATACCTAGCCACAGACTGTGTGCCGTGTGTTTGGTTTGATCACGCTGCACCAACCGATCGAGGCGCTCAAATAATTTATTGGCATCGTCGTATTCTTGCGCTTCAAATTTCAGCGTCGAAAGATTCACCAAAGCCTCAACATCGTAGGGCGATAAACGCAGCGTTTGGCTGTAGGCGTACATGGCATCGCTGGTTTTATTTTGCTTGTAATAGATCATGCCTAAGTCATTAAAAGCACGGGCACGGTTTTCATAATAAGGGTCACTGCTGGCGGTTTTCAGCTCTTTTTCGGCCTGCGAAAATTTCTTCTGTTGCGCATAAAGTAAGCCCAAGTGATGGCGCGCACTGGTGAGTTTTTTATCTTCGCGAATGGCTTTCTTAAAGGACTCTTCGGCCAATTCCAGCTCACCTTCCATTTGCCACACCATGCCCATGGCGTCGTTGGCGGGCGCGTAATTTTCGTTAATGGCCAAGGCTTTATTTAAACGGTCACGCGCCATGTCCAAATGATTATGCTGCAAATAGCCCAAGCCCAATTCGGTGTAATTGGCTACGGCTTTTTCGGGCGAGGCTTTTTTGGTTAAACGACTTTCGGTCACAGTAACGCAAGCGCTTAAGCCTACGCACAAAGCCCACACCAACAACATTTTAAACATAGTAAAGCGCATGAATTATCCCTGTTTTGATTCTTGTATCTCGACCATTTTTATATGGCGTTCATTGCGTCTGGTGCGATCCTCAACACGGCCAACCAGCTGGCCGCAAGCCGCGTCGATATCATCGCCGCGCGTGGTGCGAATGGTCACCACATAGCCCTGCTCGACCAAATAATCGCGAAAGCGATAAGTGCGGTTGTTGCTGGGGCGTTCGTATCCCGAATGAGGGAAAGGATTAAACGGAATTAAATTGATTTTGCAGGGCGTCTCGCGCAGCAAATCCGCCAATTGTTTGGCGTGATCCAGCTCGTCATTGACGCCATCGAGCAACACATATTCGATGGTAGCCTTGCGTTTATCGGGTAATTTTGCCAAATAGCCGTTCACTGACTTAAGCAGCATGGCAATGTTGTATTTGCGATTGATAGGAACCAGCTCGTTACGCAGCTCGTCGTTGGGCGCGTGCAAAGACACCGCCAAAGACACGTCGGTGACATCACCGAGCTTATCGAGCATGGGCACAACGCCTGAGGTACTTAAAGTCACGCGGCGCTTGGATAGGCCGTAGGCGTTGTCGTCCATCATCAAATTCATGGCATCGACGACGTTATCGAAGTTCAATAACGGCTCGCCCATGCCCATCATCACCACATTGGTGATGGTGCGTTCGCGGCGCTCACCCGGGGCGTGAAAGCTCATAAAGGCCACATAAACCTGGCCAATGATTTCAGCGGTGGTGAGGTCGCGGTTAAAACCTTGTTTGCCTGTGGAGCAAAAACTGCAATCGAGCGAGCAGCCAATTTGCGAGCTGACGCAGAGCGTGCCACGGTCTTTTTCGGGGATAAATACGGTTTCAATGGCACTGCCGCCATCGACCTTCATCACCCATTTGCGCGTGCCGTCTTTGGAGATGTTTTCATACACCACCTCTGGCAGGCGAATTTCGGCTAATTCACTGAGCTTTTCACGCAAGCCTTTGCCCATATTGGTCATGGCGTTGAAATCGGCTTGGCCAAACTGATGAATCCATTTCAGCATTTGTTGGGCGCGGAACTTTTTTTCGCCCAGGTCGGCAAAAAAAGCTTCCATCTTGGCAGGTGACAAACCAAGAAGGTTGATTTTGGCGGTGCTTTCGGACATCAGATCGGGTACTCAGGTAGTGCGGAAGAAGCAGAGGGCGAACCCTCTGCCAGTGCTTCACTTAGCGTGCGCAGATTTCGGTCGCTGCGAAGAAGTAAGCAATTTCACGAGCAGCCGCAGCGGCGCTGTCTGAGCCGTGTACGGCGTTGGCGTCGATGCTTTGCGCGAAGTCGGCGCGAATGGTGCCAGCCAAAGCTTCTTTCGGGTTGGTTGCGCCCATCAGTTCGCGGTTTTTGGCAATGGCGTTTTCGCCTTCCAATACTTGCACCAGCACGGGGCCTGA
>JBDKHD010000114.1:0-5289 GCA_039797885.1 Pseudomonadota bacterium | reverse complement strand
CGCAAGAAAAACTTCTCCTGCACTTCCATATCGGCATAGGTGGGCAGCGCCATCATCATCATTTGCATCATGCCAAAACCCGCGAGCATCAGGCGTCGAATAGCGATTTTGTTTTCTTTATGACGCGAATCTTCTTGGCTGGTGGCCGAAAAAGGCGTGGCTTGATAGCCCAAGCGCAATAACGCTTCGATTAGGCTGGAAACCTGCACCTGGCTGCTTTGCCATTGTAAAAACAGGCGATGGTTGGAGAGATTTAAATGGGCTTGGGTAACGCCTGGTATCTGTGCCATGCGCTTTTCAATAAGCCAAGTGCAGGCGGCGCAGCTGATGCCTTCGATAACAAAGCTGGCTTCGGACAGCTCACCTTGTTTGGCGACAAACTGCTTTTGCAGGGCGTCGCTGTCGTAAAACAGCAGAGTATCGCGCGCGCGCAAGTCGCTGTCTTCGCGTTCTTGCGGCGAGAGATTGGGCAGATTGGTGCGGTGTTGGTAATAGTCTTTAAGGCCGCTGGCAACTATGGTTTCGGCGATGGCTTTGCAGCCTGGGCAGCACATGGGCTGCACTGTGCCGTCAATAAGAGCGCTGAAGCGGCCAAGCTCCGTGATGGGCTCGCCGCAGTGAAAACAGCGGGTGGTTTGGGTCATTGCGCGTTAAGGCTCAGGCTTTGGCCTGCATCAATCATCGCTTCGGAGCGCACGCGCCATTGTTGTTCTGGGCTTTGCAGCCAAACTAGCCTGCGACCAAGATGCGCCTGCTCCATCACGCCTTTGTATTCACCAGCGTTCATGCGCTGTAGAAAAACCTCTACGTCTTCGTTTTGCAAGGTGGGGTGAATGAGCTTGAGTTGTAAGGAGTTTGGCTCTTCCTTTAAGCGGCTATGCAGGCGAACAAGGACTTCACTGTCGGTAAAGCTCAGCTCGGTGCGAATGTGCGCTTCTTTGGCTTTGTGGTCGATGGCTTGGTTCTCGGTGTAGCTAACGCCGTCTTTGTAGTAGCTGTCGGACACCAAAGAGTCTTGGCCGTCTAAGGCGGCAAAAAGCAGCACAAAGCTCCATACCACCGCCGAGGCGGGCATTAAAAACAGCAGCCAAGCAATGGGTTCTTTGTAAAAGGGCGTGCGCACTTCGCTTTGTATACTCATAGCGGCCTCTTAATTTAATGGAGCCATAAAGGCGTTTTTGGCTTGTTTGACAATCTCACCCGTTTCTTTATCGCGCACCACGAAAATAATTTCGTTGCGGCTCTTGAGTGCAGGCTCTTGTTCGGGGTTAATTTCCAAGGTCACAGGTACTTCACGCAGCTCATTCACATTCAGCTGGTACGAAGTTGGGGCATCCATCTTCAGCTGACTGAGGCTGCCATCCACACTTTCAACACTCAGGGTGTAGGCATGAGGAGCTTGCGACATGTTGATCAATTTCAGGGTGTAGCCGTTGGTTACCGTGTCGTTCACCGTCAGCTGGTAAAGCGCGCCACGGCCGCGTTCTACTTCCAGCTTGAAGGGCATGCGCGACAACAGCACATAGCTAAAGGCCAATACCATAATCAACATTACTGTTAAATAGCCAATGAGGCGCGGGCGCACTAAATGCGTCTTGCCGCCTTCGAGCTCTTCTTCGGTAGCGTAGCGAATTAGGCCTTTGGGTAGGTCGATTTTTTCCATCACCGAGTCGCAGGCGTCGATGCACAGCGCGCAGCCGATGCACTGGTATTGCAGGCCATCACGAATGTCGATGCCAACGGGGCAAACCTGTACACACAAGGAGCAGTCTACGCAGTCGCCTAGGGCTTGGCTTTCTTCTTCGGTTTGTTTCTTGCTGCGCACGCCGCGCGGCTCGCCACGGTTAAAGTCGTAAGCGACGGCGTAGGTGTCTTTGTCGTACATCACCGACTGAAAACGGGCGTAGGGGCACATATAGATACAGACTTGCTCACGCAGCCAGCCTGCGTTCATGTAGGTCATGCCACCCATAAACAGAATCCAGAAGCTGGCCCAGCCATTGAGGCTGAAGTCTAAAATTTGAGGCAGTAGGTCGCGAATGGGCATGAAGTAGCCCACAAAGGTGAAGGAGGTCCACAAGCCAAGGAGTATCCACAACAGATGCTTTAAGCCTTTTTTGCGAATTTTTTCCAAGCTGTTGGGCTGTTGATCGAGCTTAATACGCGCGTTACGCGAGCCTTCGACCTTTTCTTCGATCCACATAAAAAGGAAAGCCCAAGAGGTTTGTGGGCAGGCGTAACCGCACCAAATACGCCCTGCGAGGTTGGTTACGGTAAAAAGGCCAAAGGCACAAATAATAAGAATCCAAGCCAAGAGCATGAAATCTTGTGGCCAAAAGGTGATGCTAAAAATATGGAATTGACGGGCAGGGAGGTCAAAGAGTACGGCTTGACGGCCGTCCCAAGACAGCCAGGCTACGCCGTAGTACGCGATCATCAACAGCCACAGCAACCACTTACGCAGTCTTTGGAACACCCCTTTGATTTCGCGCATGTAGATTTTTTCGCGCTTGGCGTACAGGCTTTGGGTTTCGTTTTTGGGAGTCACGTCTTTGACCGGAATTTTGCTCATCGCAAGCCCCTCGGCAGTAAAAAAGAAAAATGAAGCGCGTTTGCAGCTTAAGAAATAACACTGACACAGGGCTATTGCTTAAGCAGCAAAAGGCCCTTGCGGGCCTTGAGCCTTACTTTTTATCCAAGGATAACGAGTAAACATAGGTAGCGAGCAGGTGGATCTTAGCGTCAGCGTTATCGCCAAGAATCTCGAGGTGCGCAGGCATTTTACCGCTGCGACCCTGCTTGATGGTGAACTCGATTTGTTTGGTCGAGCCGCCATAGAGCCAAACGTCGTCGGTCAGATTGGGCGCACCAAGCATAGTGTTGCCTTTACCATCGGCGCCGTGGCACACAGAGCAGGTACTGGCGAAGGTGTCTTTGGCTTTATCGGCTTGGGCTTGGTCGTGGCTTAGGCCAGAAAGACCGCGCACATACTGAGCCAAATCGGCCACCATGCCATCGTCCAGGTGTGCGTGCGTAGGCATTATACCTTGACGACCGTTAGTGATGGTTTGCTTGATGTCATCCGCACTGCCGCCATAGAGCCAGTCTTTATCAGTCAGATTGGGGAAGCCTGTCGAGCCTTTGGCATTGCTGCCGTGGCATACCGAGCAGTTGCTCTTAAACAGGCGTTGGCCTGATTTCAGTGCGTCTTCGTTTAAAGCCAGCTCCGCCACAGGTACAGCAGAGAACTTGGCATAAAGTGGCGCAGTTTCTTTGTTGAAAGCTTCTACCTCGGCTTTCCACTGATTCTCAGAAGACCAGCTGACTTGCTCGCCGTTGACTTCGAGTTTTAGCAGGCCTTTGAAATTGCCAAGGCCGTAAACACCCAGATAGATAAAGCCGAAAACGATGGTGCCCCAGAA
Source organism: Pseudomonadota bacterium (assembly GCA_039797885.1). Classification (GTDB taxonomy): domain Bacteria; phylum Pseudomonadota; class Gammaproteobacteria; order Pseudomonadales; family Oceanobacteraceae; genus Venatoribacter. The sequence continues at coordinate 1,867 of JBDKHD010000114.1, read as the reverse complement.
CATAATGACCCACCAGCGAGGCATGGGGTTATCCAGCTCGACGATGCCATCGTATTCATGACCCGTATTCTCGGTCGTTTCTTCTTTTTTCATGCCACGGCTGGTGAAATGAATCAACAGACCGCAGCCAATCATGGATCCCACTACAATCACGGTGACCCATACTTGCCAGAAAGTACTTAACATATTTACTTACTCCGCTTATTCGCGCCGTTGTTGGTTGGGTCGTCCTCATCAAAGGGAATGTTGCCATCCTCTTCAAAGCGTTTTTTACGGCTGGAGCCATAGGCCCACCAAATCACCGCACTGAACGCTACTAGGGCGAAAATACTGCTTAAACCGCGAACGTCGTTAATATCCATAGGGTTACCGTTTTGTGACTACTGTGCCCAGTTGCTGTAAGTAAGCGACCAGAGCTTCGATTTCCGTTTTGCCTTGAACCGCTTCTTTCGCCCCTTCGATATCATCGTCGGTGTAAGGCACACCCACGACACGCAAGGCGGCCATTTTCTTCGGTGTGATGCGGCCGTCTACCTTGTTTTCAAACAACCAAGGGTAGGAGGGCATAATGGATTCAGGCACAACGTCACGAGGGTTATACATATGAGCGCGATGCCACTCATCGGAGTAACGTCCACCTACGCGGGCAAGGTCTGGGCCGGTACGCTTAGAACCCCAAAGGAAGGGATGCTCGTACACATGCTCACCTGCGCTACTGTAGGGGCCATAACGTTCAGTTTCTGCACGGAATGGACGCACCATTTGCGTATGGCAAACGTGGCAGCCTTCACGGATATAGACATCACGACCTTCCAGTTGCAGAGCATTTAAAGGCTTTAAGCCTTCCACGGGTTGTGTGGTGCTGCTTTGCCAAAACAAAGGCACGATTTCAGCAAGACCGCCCCAGCTTAAGGCGATAACGATCATTATCACCATAATGGGCAGGCTACGTTCGACGGTATCGTGTTTTAACATCTTGGATACTCCTTAAGCCTGAGCGGGAACTAAGTTGGCTTGCTCTTTCTTCGCATCGCGAATGGTCATATAGGTGTTGTAACCCATGATGAGCATACCGATTAAGAACAAGGTGCCACCGATGACACGCACCACATAACCACCGTGTGACGCTTCCACCGATTCCACAAAGCTGTAGGTAAGCGTGCCGTCGGCGTTGACCGCGCGCCACATCAAACCTTGCATAATGCCGTTGACCCACATAGAGGCGATGTACAGCACAGTACCAATAGTAGCCAGCCAGAAGTGGGTGTTAATCAGCTTGGTGGAGTACATTTCGCTGTGTTTGCGGCCGTACATAATGGGGATTAAGTGGTAGAGCGCGCCAATGGAAACCATGGCAACCCAGCCCAGTGCGCCTGCATGAACGTGGCCGATGGTCCAGTCGGTGTCGTGAGACAGCGCGTTAACGGTCTTGATCGACATCATCGGGCCTTCAAAGGTAGACATACCGTAGAAGGACAAGGACACCACCAAGAAACGCAAGATGGGGTCGGTGCGCAATTTATGCCAAGCACCTGAGAGCGTCATCATACCGTTGATCATGCCGCCCCAGCTGGGTGCTAACAGAATCAAAGACATAACCATGCCTGCGGTTTGTGCCCAGTCAGGCAGTGCAGAGTAGTGCAGGTGATGGCCACCGGCCCAAACATAGATAGAAATCAGTGCCCAGAAGTGCACGATAGACAGGCGATAAGAGTAAACAGGGCGGCCAGCTTGTTTAGGCACAAAGTAGTACATGATGCCCAAGAAGCCTGCGGTCAAGAAGAAACCTACCGCGTTATGACCCCACCACCACTGCACCATGGCGTCGATGGTGCCTGCGTACACAGAGTAAGACTTGGTCAGGGTG
>JBDKHD010000113.1:0-6529 GCA_039797885.1 Pseudomonadota bacterium | reverse complement strand
CACCCCTTCGCTGGTTAAGCCACTGCGAATGACAAAGCCACCATGAGGAATGCCCGCATGTTGAGCTTTAAGCTCCGCTTCGCTGATGAAGTTTACTGTGGTGTCGTAATCGGCAAAGTAGTTGGGCATATTTTTGATTTCCAAAGCCACCGCGCTGGCATCGGCGCCCTCTTCCAGCACCACAAAACATTCACGCGTGTGCTTTTGGCGCGTGCTTAAATTAGGGCGACTGCCGCTACGCACTTGCTCAATCGCTTGAGAAGAAGGGAGAGTGTATTGCACGCCGTTTTTTACCCCTTTGACGCGGCGAATGGCATCGGAGTGACCTTGGCTTACGCCCTTGCCCCAGAAGGTGTAAGTGTCACCCACGGGTAAAATTGCTTCACCATACAGACGGTTAATAGAAAACATGCCCGGATCCCAGCCGATGGAAATCAGTGCGGTTTTTTTGTTGGCCGAAGCGGCTTGGTTGACGGCCTCAAAATAGTCAGGAATACGCACATGGGTATCAAAGCTGTCTACGGTGTTAAACCACTGCGCCAAAGCAGGGCCTTGCTCGGGTAGGTCGTCTTTAGAGCCGCCGCACAGTACCAATACGTCGATTTTATCGGTAAAGCTTTTCAGGCTGTCCATGTGATAGGCAGGCACACCGCTGGCGGTTTTCACGGTTTCAGGGGCGCGGCGAGTAAAAACACCCACAAGGTTCATATCGGGGTTGTTACTGATGGCTTTTTCGGTGCCACGGCCTAAATTGCCGTAGCCCACTATGCCAATACGAATGGTCATACAAAGATCTCCTGTGCAGGCAAAAATGGGTTTTTGCTAATTTGCTGAAGGGTTTAAAGAAGCGCGTAGTATATGCGCCCCATGCGTTCTAATAAAAATATATTTCGCACGCTTGTAGAGGTTTTTACTGGCAAGAAAGATGACCTCATATCTAAATAGCTATATAGTAATAAGCCATTTTTAAGGAGCCATGCCATGACCGAGATCGTTATTTTAGGTTCGGGCTTTGCCGCCGTTGCCGCCGTGCGCGAGCTGCGTAAAAACCGCGTTGATGCCAAGATTACTGTGGTGTCGCCGCAGGCGGAGCTGGTGTATTTGCCCAGCCTGATCTGGCTGCCTGCCAAGCTGCGCACCGCCTCCGACCTAAAAGTCGATTTGCGCGCCTTTTTTACGCGTCATCAGGTTAATTGGCTTGCGGGTAAGGTCGAAAAAGTAGCCGACGCGGGGCGCACCGTTGTCACCGACCAAGGCCCTATCCACAACGACTACCTGATTATTGCTACAGGCGGGCGCTACTTAAAAAAACTGACGGGCATCGAGCACGCATTGATTCCCTGCGAAGGCATCGCCCCCGTTGAGGCGCTGTGCGCCAAGCTCGACCACATGAAAAGCGGCACGATTGCTGTGGGTTTTTCCTCCAACCCCAAAGAGCCTGGCGCGGTACGCGGTGGCCCGATGTTTGAGTTTTTATTTGGGCTGGATACGCTGCTGCGCCAACAAGGCCGCCGCGATCAATTCAAACTGATTTTCTTTAACCCTTCGCTGGAGCCTGGCCAGCGCTTGGGAGGCGCGGCAGTGGCCAAGCTGTTACAGCGCATGAAAAAACGGAATATAGAAACGCACCTTGGCCACAAACCCGTGCGCTTTGAGGCCGACAAAGTCGTGACCGAAGGCGGGGAGTTTGGCGCGGATTTGATTTTGTTTATGCCAGGCCTGACAGGCCCTGCATGGCTGGATAACTGCGAGCTGCCTCGCTCCGAAGGCGGCTTTATTGCCGCTAATGAATACTGCCAAGTACAAGGGCTTAGCCGCGTTTATGTTGCAGGCGATGCGGGCAGCTATCCAGGCCCTGCGTGGCTGGCCAAACAAGCGCACCAAGCCGACTTGCAAGCCGTAGCTGTGGCAAAAAACATTGCCGCGCAGTTAAAGGGGCAAACGCATTCTGTGCCTTTTGTGGCCGAGCTGGCCTGCATTATTGATTCTTTGGATGGCGGCGTGCTGGTGTATCGCCGTGGCGAGCGCAACTTTGTCTTACCGCAAATGAGACTGCTGCATTGGGCAAAGAAACGCTTTGAAAAAATCTATCTCAATAAGCTGCGCTAGCTGGTGCGGTCGCAAGCCTTAGCTTTCGACCATTTGTACCGCCTCTTCGATATCCACCGACACCAAGCGCGACACTCCAGGCTCGTGCATGGTAACGCCCATCAGCTGCGAGGCTTGCTCCATCGCAATTTTGTTGTGGGTGATGTAGATAAACTGCACCTTTTCACTCATGGCCTTGACCAAACGCGCATAGCGGCCGACGTTGGCGTCGTCCAAGGGTGCATCCACCTCATCGAGCATGCAAAAAGGCGCAGGGTTGAGCTGAAAGATCGAGAACACCAAGGCAATGGCAGTCAGGGCTTTTTCGCCGCCTGAGAGCAAATGAATGGTGCTGTTTTTCTTGCCAGGTGGGCGCGCCATGATGGCCACCCCCGTATTGAGCATGTCTTCTTCGGTCAGCTCCAGCCACGCATGGCCACCCCCAAAGACTTTGGGAAACAGCTCGGCCAAGCCTGCGTTCATTTTGTCAAAGGTTTCTTTAAAGCGGGTGCGGGTTTCGCCGTCGATTTTGGCAATCGCGCCTTCAAGGGTGTTGAGCGCCTTGGTCAGGTCGTTGTGTTGCGCTTCCAAATAGGCTTGGCGCTCGCTTTGTACTTTGTATTCGTCGATGGCGGCAAGGTTAATCGCACCCAAACGGCTGATGCGCTCGCCTATGCGCGCAAGCTCCTCTTGCCATTCTTCGGCGTTAGCCTCCTCAGGCATGGCCTCTAGCACTTCTTTTAGACTGAGCTTTTCTTCGGCCAGATTTTCGATCAGGGCTTGGCGGCGAATATCGAGGGCCTGGCATTCCATGCGCACCCTTTCCAGCTCGTTACGCACTTCTTGGGCTTTCAGCTCGGCCTGAGCGCGCGCGCCTTCAAGCTCGCGCATGTGGCTATCGACCTGCTCCAGCGCTTGGCGTGCACCCTGCATATGCTGCTCCGCCTGCAAACGGCGCTCCAGCATTTCCTCCAAAGCCAGTTTCAGCTCGTCTAGGTCGGCGCTGTGATCTTGTTTTTGATTGGCCTGAATTTGATTTTTGCGCTGCTTGGCCTGCGCAATCTGTGCCGCCAAGCGCGCAATGGCTTCATTTAAACCGGCTTCTTGGCTTTTTAGCCCCTGCACTTTCAGCTCCAAAGCATGCGAGCGCTGACGCAGGTCTTGTTCTTGCTGGCGCACTGCATCCAGGCGCTGCTGCGCGTCTTGACGCAATTTTTGCAGGCGCTCGCGTTCGCTGCTGTCGCTGTCGATGTGGCTCATGGCCTCTTGCCACTGCATACGCAGCTCTTCGAGATTTTCGCGCTCTAGGCTTTGCAGCTCTTGCTGCTCTTTAATGTCGGTTTTGAGCTTGTCGCTGCGCAGTGCGAATTGTTCGGCGCGCGCCTGCTTGCCCGATAGCTGCGACTTCAGCTGCATCAAACGCTGACTGATAGGCTGCTGGGCACGTGCGGCCTGGTCGCGCTGCTGCTCTAAATTAGCAAGGCGCAGCTTGGCGGAGTTTAAATCCACCTCCCACTCCTCGACCTGAATATCCAGCTCTTCGATTTGCTCGTCCAAAAGCTCCAGCTCTTGCTGACGCGCCAGCACCCCGCCCTCGTTTGCCGCTTGCTTACTCACGCGCAACCAGTTTTTTGATAGCCACAGGCCATCGGGGGTGATGACCGATTCATCGGCGCTAAGCTGCGCGCGCAGTGCTAAGGCTTGTGGTAAATCGGTGGCAACCTTGACCTTGCCCAAAAGTACCGAGAGGTCTTGGCGGCAGCTGACTTTGGCCAGCAGGCTGTTAGCGCTGGCGCTTGGACTTTGGTTTTGTTGCTGCCACAGCACCAATTCACCGGCTTTAAAGCTGTCCAGCCAAGGGGCGGCCTGTGCCACATCATCGAGCATGACCGCGTGCAAGAAATTACCCAGCACCGTTTCCACAGCGATTTCCCAGCCCGCCTGCACTTGAATTTGTTCGGCTAAACGTGCCTTGCGTGCCAGCTGATGGCTCTCCAGCCAATGCCCTACGGCTTCGTTGCTTTGCCCCAGCGCGGCTTTTTGCAAAGCTTGCAAAGTGGCCTGACGAGTGCGCTGCTGCGCTAGCTGGCTTTTGCCTTGGTCGTATTGGCTGCGCAGCTGCTCCAGCGCTTCGCGGCCGTGCGCCACCTGAGCTTGCAGGTTTTCCAGCTGTTCTTGTGCGCTTTCGGCTTGCAGCTCTTGCTCGCTAAGCTCCTCGCTTAACAGGCGAATTTCTTCTTGCTCGGGGTTGTGCGCCAAGGCACTGAGCTCGTCCTCTAAACGGCGAATCTGCCCCGCCACGCGCGCCAGCTGCTGCTCGGTAGCTTGCATTTTGGTTTGCGCCACTTCGGCTTTTTTGGTGGGCTCGCTGGCACGGGCGGTAAAACTTTCCCAGTCGCGCAGCCCTTGCTCTTGCGCCTCTTGCGCCTCCAGCAAGGCCATAGCCTGATCTTCGCGCTGCGCCTGCATCAGCTCCAACTCTGGGGCGAAATGCTCCAGCTCGGCGCGGTGCATTTCTTGTTTAAGCTGGTCGTTTTCCAAGGCGCGCTCGGCATCGAACAGGCTTTTTTCCACTTCGCCAAGCTCACGGTCAAGCTGCAAACTCATTTGCGCTTGGTGCTCAATTTTCTGCTCTTGGCGAGCGATCTGCGCGCCCACTTCGTAATATTTGTTTTGCGCTTGGTTAAACTGCTCGGATTTTTCAAAGTGATCTTGGCGCAGCCCTTCTATTTGCGCATCGACTGCGCGCTGCTTGGCAATTTGCCCTTCAAACGCGGTTTCAAAGCGGGCAATGGCCAGCTCGCGCTCTTTGTAATCACCATCCAAGGCTTGCCATTTCAGCGCTTGCAGCTGGGCTTTTTTCTCACGCTCTTGGGCTTTGTATTCTTTGTATTTTTCCGCCGCCGCTGCTTGGCGCTGCAAATGCCCGAGCTGACGCTCCAGCTCTTGGCGAATGTCTTCTAAGCGCTCTAAGTTTTCGCGGGTGCGGGCAATGCGGTTTTCGGTTTCGCGGCGGCGTTCTTTGTATTTAGAAATGCCTGCGGCTTCTTCTACATAAATACGCAGCTCTTCAGGCTTGGCTTCAATCAAGCGCGAAATCATGCCTTGCTCGATGATGGCGTAAGAGCGCGGCCCCAAGCCTGTACCTAGGAAAATATCGGTGATGTCTTTGCGACGGCATTTCGCCCCGTTTAAAAAATACAAAGACTGGCCATCGCGGGTCACTTGGCGGCGTAAGCTGATTTCGTTGTAGGCGGCGTATTCGCCTTTTAGGGTTTTGTCGCTGTTGTCAAAGATCAGCTCAACGCTGGCTTTGCCTACGGGCTTGCGCTCGGCACTGCCGTTGAAAATCACGTCGGTCATGGCATCGCCACGCAAATACTTGGCCGAGCTCTCGCCCATTACCCAGCGCACCGCATCAATGGTGTTGGATTTGCCGCAGCCGTTTGGTCCTACAATGCCCGTCATATTGGTGGCAAAGGGCACAGTGGTGGGGTCTACGAAGGATTTGAATCCAGCCAGCTTGATGGCTTTAAGCCGCATAGTAATTTTCTTCCCGAAAAATTTCGCGGCGATAGTAGCATATTTTCCCTTTAGGCTCGCTACGCTAGACTGGCCAGTGCTTGCTCTACCGCCCGCCTAAAGGCAATTACGATGACGAGATGATCGAAGCCACTCGCCGCACCATCGAAGAAACGTCCAAGCTTTAATCCCTGTCCCAGCGACCAAAGGAAGCTGTCTTTTGGGCGTTTTTTATTTCCTACTCTATTGGCTTTTATCGAGCTTAATTTTTGAGCAACGCCCGCGCAAAATCCAGCAAGCTCGCATAATGCCGCTGCGTGATAATTTCCAGCACACGGTTACGATCTAAATTAAGGTAATCATGAACCAGTGCATTACACATACCTATCACTTTATTCCAAGGAATCTGGCTTTTGTCCAAACCGATGCAAGCTTCTACCAACAATTGCAAGTTACGCTCGATAGCGCGATAGATAATGCGATTGGCATAGCCTTCTTGAATTAATATCTGGTGAATTTCAGTCAGCTCTTCATCAAGCTCTGCGAGCTGTTGCAGCATGGCTATTTTATAAGCTTGTTCCATCTTTTTTCTCTTGATACAAGTAGTTGTCTTCCCACATTGCCCCGATGCGATTTTCTTCTCGCGCCAGGCGCAGAGGATTACGCACATACAGCTCTTTTCCTGTAGAGATCACGGTGTAAGCCAAAGGGATGGGAATATGGTTAATGTCTATTATCGAAATTTTTTTATCTGCCACGCCTAGGCGCTCGGCCCAGTCTTGAGCTAATAGCTCTGGCTTCAAGCGACGCTCCCATTCGTTGGCAGGGATGGAACGAAAGGCTACGGCAAAATCATAATCGCTGTGCAAGGAGGCTGTTCCCTTGGCTTGTGAACCATAGAGCCACAGCACCTCAATAT
>JBDKHD010000112.1:0-5652 GCA_039797885.1 Pseudomonadota bacterium | reverse complement strand
CGACCAGCGTTGAAGTAAGCAGAGCACTATGGCCTAAGCCATCGTTGAGAAAACTAAAGAAAGTGGCACCCATACAAGGATCTCTAAGGCGGAAGTGAAATCAAGACAAAAGCCACAGCCGCCTTGCCTGTGTATTTTGTCTTAAGTCTCATCAACAGCGGGCGCTGCTGCCTAGACCATGAGCATGAGGCTCAATGATGTTGATCTAGACGCCAAGTGGCCGATTACTCCCCTAAGAGGCGTGCACTATAACTGAAATCTGGGGGGTTGGGTGTGTTTTTTGATTAGAAAAAACATTCACCTTTAACATAAGTATTTTTTTATTTACCTGTGCTTAATCTTGAGCAAAATGCGCGCCCATGGGGCGCAGTTGCCCTTGCTAGAGGTGAATATGAGTAACGACCAACATCAAGACCATGAGGATTTTGAGGACGAGAGCGCAGAGAAAAGCGCCAAAGTAAAAGGACGCAGTCAAGATTACGAGCAAAAGCGCCGGCGTGCGGAAAAAATTTTAGAGCAGGCGCGACTAAAGAACTTGCTGGGGTATGATATCGACCTAGACGACTAAAGAGGCCTTGAGCCTCTTTTCCGTTTCATCTTCTTTTCCTTTTTTTCTGGGCCAAAAGTATGAGCCAGCGTACCGCCTTTCTCGATATTTTAAAGTCCCTCGTGCGCAGCCCCTCTGTGGTGGGCGCGGAGCATTCCTTCTTTCGCGTGCTGCAACGCGAGCTAGAAGAGCGCGGTGCAAAGGTGACTTGGTACGAAGGTGTGCTGGTGGCGCAGGGCAAGCAGCCTATGAGTCTGATGCTGTCGGCGCACATCGATCGTCATGGCTTGGTCTGCACTGGCCCCAACGAATTTCAGTACGCAGCCTTTGTTTCAGGTGGGCGTTCGGATTTGCTCGGTAACTCGGTTTCTGAGGAGCTGATGAAGCAAATTGTTGATCGCTTTACCGATGTGGGCGTGTTTGCTTACGAGCCTTGGTCGGGTGCTTATCGTGGGCGCGGTAAAATCGAACATGCGTACATTTGCCCTTATCGTAATAACCTGATTTTTGAACTATCGGATATGCAGCATTTGGTGGCGGGCACGCCCGTGGCCTTTCGTGACAGCTTGCGCGTCGAAAATGGCCATTATTTGGGCCAGCTCGATAATGTCTTAACGGCGGCCATGTTGGTGTACTTATTTGAGTTGGGCTTTCAAGGCACGGCCTTTTTTACGGCTCAGGAAGAAGCAGGGCGCAGCTGGCGTTATTTGTTGGAGTGGTTTCGTCGTTTTGGTGGCTCCACCAATCAGCTGGTGGTGGTGGATACCAGCCCCTTCCACGATGAAGAAGCCGCCAATAAACAGCTTCTGGTGCTGCGCAACCGTGACGCCAACGCCAGCTTTAACGTGGAACTTACCGCTAAGCTTGCGCGTGAATGTGAAAACTTGGGCATTACTTACTGCTACAAAGACGAGTACATTGAAGAGCAAAATAAGCTCAATAAAGAGCAAGGATTGCCAAAGAAATCCATCGGCAGTACCGAGATGGGACGCATTATCGCCGCCTCGGGTGGGCTGGTAGATGGGACAACTTTGCAAATCCCGACTACGGGCTATCACACCATGAATGAGAGCGCGATCGAGGCCGCCTGTGATGCGTTTTTGCGCCTGCTTTGCGTGATGGCCGATTTACCCTATCCGTATTGGACTTATGATCCCATTGCTTAAAGCTTGGCTTTAAGAATGTGGTAGCCCAATTCGGTGGCTATGGGGCCTAGGTAAGCTTGGTCGTTTTGCTCTAGGGCGGCTACCAATGCAGGGGGCAACTGCTCGGCTTGGTGGTAGCCTGCAAAGCCTTGGTTTTGGCCAGAGGGGCAGGCGGAATACTCTTGCGCTAAAGCGGCAAAATCCGCACCTAGCTGCAACTCTTTTAATACATCCTGAGCCAGCAATGGGCTTTTCAATAAAATATGGTGTAGGGCAATCAGGCTCATCGGTGCTCCTCGCTCCTAAGCGGTTGAGTGTAAAAAAGTGTAGCCTGTGCTTTTTAAAACGCTATGTTGCGCCCTAGGCATTTGGCGAAGTCTTGGGCATCCGTTATGCTAGCGGAAAAAATCGTACAGGATTTACCATGTCCGACTCCTACATCTCCATGCGTAATCTGTCCTTTTATCGGGGCGAACGCGCTATTTTCAAAGATCTGAGCTTGGATCTGCCGCGTGGCAAAATCACCGCCATCATGGGGCCAAGCGGTACGGGTAAAACCACACTGCTGCGCTTAATTGGTGGGCAGTTGGCTCCTGATGCGGGTGAGGTGCGCGTTGCAGGTCGTAACCTACAAAGCCTGTCACGCACCGAAATGCTGACCTTACGCCGCGAGCGCATGGGTATGCTGTTTCAGGCAGGGGCGCTCTTTACTGATCTGAGTGTTTTCGACAACGTCGCCTTTCCGCTGCGCACTCACACTAAGCTGCCCGAAAGCATGATTCGTGATCTTGTACTTATGAAACTTGAAGCTGTGGGCTTGCGCGGTGCGCGCGATTTAATGCCCGCGCAGCTTTCAGGCGGCATGGCCAGACGCGTGGCTTTGGCGCGCTCGGTCGCGATGGATCCTGAATTGATTATGTACGACGAGCCTTTTGCGGGCTTGGACCCAGTGTCTATGGGCATGATCGTTAAACTGATTCGCGGGCTGAATCAGGCTTTGGGCTTAACCAGCTTATTGGTGTCGCACGATGTGCAGGAGTCGTGCAGCATTGCCGATTACGTTTGCGTGCTCTCTGGTGGCAAAGTCATTGGCTTTGGCACGCCGCAAGAGCTCAAAGACAGCGACAACGCCGAAGTGCGGCAGTTCTTACGCGGCGAGCCAGACGGCCCTATTCCTTTCCATTTTCCTGCAAGTGATTACGCGCAAGATTTATTAGCAGGGGCAAACTAATGTGGTTGTTTAAACAGTTACAAGCCTTCGGGCAGCAAGGTGTGCGCGCTATGGAAGCCATGGGGCGGGCGGCCTTTTTGCTGTTGCATTCGCTGACATGGGGCGGCCCTGGCAGTGCCACCTGGCGTGATCTGGTCAAACAAATTTACTCTGTGGGCGTGCTGTCGCTGCTCATTATCGTGGTGGCGGGATTTTTCGTGGGTATGGTGCTGGGCTTACAAGGCTTTACCATCTTGTCGAACTTTGGCTCGGTATCGGCTTTGGGTACTTTGGTATCTCTCACCATTTTGCGTGAATTAGGCCCTGTGGTGACGGCGTTGCTCTTTGCGGGGCGCGCAGGTTCAGCACTGACAGCAGAAATCAGCCTGATGAAAGCCACCGAACAGCTCTCGGCGATGGAAATGATGGGTGTGGATCCGCTTAAACGCGTGATTACCCCGCGTTTGTGGGCGGGCATTATTTCCCTGCCCATACTCACCGCGCTGTTTTCTTTGGTAGGTATCTTTGGTGGTGCTTTTGTCGCGGTGGATTTAGTCGGTGTGGATACGGGTGCGTACTGGGGCAACATGCAGGCCGCCGTCCAGTTTTACGAGGATGTCGTCAAAGGCTTGATTAAATCCGTGGTTTTTGGGGTTGTAGTCACTTGGATTGCGGTTTATCAGGGCTACGATTCCGTGCCTACTTCAGAAGGTATTGGTAAGGCCACCACGCAAACCGTGGTGATTTCTTCTTTAGCGATTTTGGGTCTGGATTTTGTGCTGACCGCGCTCATGTTTGGAGGCATTTAACTATGCGTATGCGTTATATCGAGCTGGCCGTTGGGGCTTTCATGGTGGTGGGCATAGTGGCTGTGGTGGCGATGGCGTTTCGCGTCAGCGGTTTATCCAGTGACAGTCAGGGTTCGACCTATGTATTAAAAGCGCGCTTTGAAAACCTAGGTGGATTGACCGACCGCGCCAAAGTATCGATGGCGGGCGTGACCATCGGCCGCGTCAATAAAATTTACCTCGACCCCAAACGCTACGAAGCGGTGGTGGAAATGTCGATAAGCAAAAACATGAACACGCTCAGCAAAGACACCTCGGCCGCCATCATGACCGCAGGTCTTTTGGGTGAGAAGTTTATTGCCCTGAGTGTGGGCGCAGAGGATGAAGTGCTTAAAGACGGCGACTGGATCTCAGAAACGCAGTCGGCCTTTATGCTTGAAGACATGATTGGCCGTTTTATCTTCAATAATCAGGGTAAAAAAGAATGACACTGCGCTTAGAAGTGCTTTCAGCCAATCGCGCCGCGCTTATGGGCGACATCAATGTCCACAGCGCGTCGCAGATCGTTGCACAAGGGCAAATCTGCATCAGCCAAGCCCAGGGCGAATGGTGTGTGGATTTGCAGGCGGTGGAGCAGGCATCCAGCGCTGCTGTTGCTTTGTTGTTGGAATGGCTGCGCAGTGCACGAGCACAAAATAAAGCCTTTTATATCGAGAACTTACCTGCACAATTACGGCCTATCTTGGGCATCAGCGATTTAGAGCCTTTCTTTGCGCCCTTACTTCGCCCAGGGCAATAAATCCGTTATGATGTCGCCCCTATTTTGGCGATGGTAAAGCACAATGACTCCAGTAGAGATTTTGGCGATTTTGCAGGCGGCCGCACCGCAAGTGCAGTGGCAAGTAGACGGTGATGGTTACAAGTACCAAGTCGATGCGGTGAGCGAAGTCTTTGCAGGCCTCAATGCCGTAAAACGCCAGCAATATGTCTACAAAATTTTAAACCCCTACATTGCGGACGGTCGCATTCATGCACTGACCATTCGCGTTCAAACCCCCGCCGAACAAGGCTAAGCAAAAGAAGCTTCATGGATAAACTGAGAATCGAAGGCGGCCACCGCCTTAATGGTGAAGTGCGCATATCGGGCGCAAAAAATTCTGCTCTGCCTATTTTGGCCGCGACCTTGCTGGCGCAAGGTACGATGCGCATTGGCAACTTGCCGCATTTGCACGACATCACCACCATGCTGGAGCTGTTGGGCTGCATGGGCGTGCGCGTTGCGGTGAACGAAGATATGTCTATCGAAACCGACTGCGCGGGCTTGCACAGTCAGGTTGCGCCTTACGATTTAGTGCGTACCATGCGTGCTTCTATTCTGGTGTTGGGGCCGCTTTTGGCTCGTTATGGCCAAGCGGAAGTGTCCTTGCCAGGTGGCTGCGCCATCGGTAGCCGCCCCGTGAATCTGCACTTATTGGGGATGGAAGCCTTGGGTGCGCAGGTGGAAGTGCTCGATGGCTACATCAAGGCCACCGTGCCCAATGGCCGTTTGCACGGCGGTAAAATTATTTTTGATACCGTCACCGTGACCGGTACTGAAAACGTGCTAATGGCGGCGGTGTTGGCCGATGGCATCAGTACCATCGAAAACGCCGCACGCGAGCCTGAGGTGGTGGATTTGGCTAACTGCCTCAATGCCATGGGCGCAAAAATTACCGGAGCAGGAACCAGTACGCTGATCATCGAAGGCGTCGAAAAATTGCACGGTTGCAGCTTTGAAGTGCTGCCTGATCGTATCGAAACGGGCACCTACTTGGTGGCCGCCGCTGTCACAGGTGGACGGGTGAAATGCAAAAACACTGACCCTGCTACTTTGGAGGCGGTGTTGGCCAAGCTCACCGAAGCCGGCGCAGAAATCAGCACAGGCAAAGATTGGATCGAGCTGGATATGCAGGGCAAACGCCC
>JBDKHD010000111.1:0-9334 GCA_039797885.1 Pseudomonadota bacterium | reverse complement strand
GCGCGGCGCAATTCGTTATATATTAAACCGCCAACAGCAATCACAAAGATCCCTGAAGCGCCTGTGTAAGCGGTAGGCACAGCGGCAATGGCCACTACGACTATGGCCAACATTTCAGGCGGTAATTTAAAAGGGCGAAAAATATTAAATACTTTCTCGGTAAGCTCGGTGCGCTTTAGCAGCATACCAATCCAAACGTACAGACCGACGTTTAAAAAAAGCTGCGAAAGCTCCATCATTTGATTTAAATAAATACCAATTCCTGCACTGTGTCCGACCCAAATAAAATAGCTACCTGAAATCATGCACATGGTGGCGTACAAAGGCACAGCCAACAGCGCCTTGCCAAAACTTCCGCCTGCCGTTGCCTCTTTAGGAATAAAAAGTAATTGGTAAATACTTAATATCAAAATAGAAGCAAAGCCCAATATCCACAAATAATGCAAGGCTGCATGCTGGCCAGTAACCGCCACACCCGAGCTAAAAACTACACTTTTAAAACTGTATACCGAATAAAACAAAATCCCATTGGCTATCGTTTGCCCGATAGCTGCAACACGATAATCCATTTCGGTTTCCATCGGGCGCAGAGCAATATGATGACGACGAAATAAAGCCGTTAGCCCGCAAATTAATACCAGCACCGCCAACATAATTCGCTGTGAAACTAAGCCAAATTCACCAAACTGTGCAACTGAAAGTTCTATAGCACGAAAAACTTTCACGCCAAAAGTTAAACGTTTGCTAGCGTCTTCGTACTGAGCAAAACGCTCGGCGCATTGCGCTTGTGCAGACAGCAACGACTGGCGCAATGCACCTTCGTCTACCTCTTCGGCTAACAGATCCAAATCATCCGCCGCTTTAGACTGTGCAACCAAGCGTGCCAGCTCGGTATCGATATCCATCGTGCGATTGCATCTGGGCGCTACAGGGTCGATACGCAACTGAAAATAGCCCGCCCACATGGTTTCACCCAGCCGCAAAAGCTGCGCATGCAAAGCGCCACTGGTATTGAGCGTAACAACTAAAATTAAAACGATAAAAGCAGGTAATGCCGCAACCCACTCATACAGCGTGCGGTTACCAACTCGCAGAGTTTGTTCCATGGGAAAACCTCGGAATGGGCAATATGCCCTCATTATTATTTTTATCGGTTAAACCGCCGACTCATTATTGCAATAAATCAGCGGCTTTTTATTCGTTTTAACGGCTAGCAAAAATTATTTACTCAACTTGCTCGGCACATTCGGCGGCGGCGGGGGTTTCTTTGCAGCGCAGCTGGCGAATAATGCGCAGCATACGGCTATCGTAGACGCCTTCATCGCGTAACATCAGGCGCACCGATCGCAGCATTTCGTTGTATTTCACTACGTTATCGGGTTTGAGTTCCATCCAGTATTTGGCTTCAATTTCAGCGGTGTCGCGATCGATAAACTCAATAAAACGATCAAATTCTTGTGCAATGCGCAGGCGTGATTTTTGGCCAAATTCCGCTGGAAATTTATCTTTATAAATAATCATCTGAAAATCCAAGTACGCCAAATTAAAACGCACCACGCCGCCGTTATTGGCCAAGCCTTTATACATTTCCAGCGGCTTATAGGCCACCGCAGGGGCGTAAGCCACATCCACGCTGCCGTTATTAAATTTGCCTGAAAAATTGGCTGAATTGGATGGCACAACCGACGCACCAATGTGATTTACCAATTTAATGGATGGCTCATCGTACTCAAAAGTAGCAATGCGTTTGCCTGAAAGTTTTTCAACACTATCGACCTTGCGATCGCGCACAAATAAATAAATTGGACCTGCGGGCATAATGCCTGCCACTTCGTAACGGCCTTCAACCATGTATTTGGCCGCCTTCGGGCTGGACACAACGTCAATTAAATTGTGCATCACTGTGTTGCTTGGCACGGCGCCTATGGCCTCCACCGTGGCGGCAAATTTATTAAATGGGCGCGCGCGCGCCGGTCATAAGTACCGCTTCGCATTGCTGGGCTTTAAAATCATCAATGGCAATTTTTTCATCGGTATAAGCGCGCAAATGAAAATCCACACCCTAGGTTAACGCTTCAGTGCGATAGTCTTTCATCATGCCAAACAACGAGCCGCTGGCACCTAAAGGGTCGTACACGCAAAAAGTGCGTTTTTCTACCGCAGCCAGGCTGGGCAAGCTCAAGCCAAGTAAAAACAACAAAGTAAAACGCCACATGGTTTAGTCCTCTAACAGGTCATCGATATTGATAGTGTTCGTAGGTTTCGCGGCGTCATCCCAAAAGCTTCCTAGCGAGCCAAAGGGGGTGCGCGCACCAGTATTTTCTGTCCATAAGCGATCGGATACGGCCTGCACATGCGCCGTGGCCAGTAAGTCGATAAGACGATATTTAGGGTCGCTGGCTTTGAGTTTTAAGGAATCGCCATGACGTTTGATGGCGGCGCGCAGACGCTCGTTGTGGCCTGCACCATCGGCAATAATGACCTCTATGGCGTGCGCCAAACGCACCCCCGAAGCCGTCGCAATTTGGCCTGCATGCTCCATTTTTGCCCACACATCCACCTCTTTGGGTGCGGCATCGGGCATCATGATCCAAATGCCTGCTTGCAAGGCTTCAGGCAAGCCCCACCAGCGCACGTTATCCACACACTGCATCCCGCGCACCGATTTCATCGCAATGTCTTTAGGGACATTCACCACCGATTGCGCTTTTAGGTCGCTCAGTACTGCCTGCATACCCGCCAGATTACCCAGCACCCAATACAATTCTTCATCGCGGCTTAATGAGGGGCATTTTTCGCCAGGCTCACCAAACTGCGCGACCATATGCTGGTACGAGGCATATTGCCGTGCAGCCGTCAGAGCAAAGGCGTGCTTTTCCAAGATGCGCGCATCCTGTGCTGCGCTGATGTTTTGTGCCTTCATGGCGCGGGCGTAATCAAGCACATGCTCTTGCGCCTTCGCATCGGCGCAGCTGCCCATCAGCATATTCATGACTATGGCGTCTTTATCTGGGGTGTAAGCAATTTCGGTAAAGGCCATCAGTACTGGCAGCATCGAACCTACCATCGAGCAGGCCATGGGCA
The DNA here is from genome assembly GCA_039797885.1 of Pseudomonadota bacterium. GTDB lineage: Bacteria > Pseudomonadota > Gammaproteobacteria > Pseudomonadales > Oceanobacteraceae > Venatoribacter. Next base: position 6,250 of record JBDKHD010000111.1, on the reverse strand, counting down.
CGTCATTGCTTTTCATGGTATGAGGAATCGCGTAACGCTCGGTGAAATCGTAGGCCACCCAACCACCTGGGCGATAAATCGTGCTGCAAGCAGATAGGGTCAGCAGAGCCAAAGCCGTGGTTCCCATGCGAAGAAAAAAAGACATATTGCCCTCTGTGCGATGTTTTTATTGTTATGACGCCATCCTCACTATGCCAAGAATAAAATCCATTAGCCTTGGCAAAGATGTCGGAGCCTTGCGACATTAGAGCCAATCACCGTCGTTCAAAAGGTTTTATCACGCCAAGGCCATAAAAATACTTTTGCACGCTCGGCACAATATCCGCACTAGGCTGCTATTTTTACTGCCAGAATCCACGCAAAAGCCGTTACAAAAGAAATGCTTGGCAGCTTAGTCCTATCAAGGCATAGTAAAAACCGTGGTTGCATCAAGGAGAAAGGACTTATGGCAAAAAAGAAAAGTTCACCGAAGTTTTATGTTCTCGACACCAACGTACTGATCCACGACCCCTCTGCATTACTGAATTTTGAAGAGCACAAAGTTGTTATCCCAATGACGGTGCTCGAAGAGCTGGACAAGCTCAAAAGCGGCAAAACAGCGCTGGCGGCCGACTGCCGCGAAGCCATCCGCAAAATAGACCAAGTTATTGGCGATGCCGACCCCAAGGACATTGCCAAAGGCGTGCCGCTCAAACGCTTAGATGGCAATTCCGAAGGCAGCCTAGCCATTTTATTTGATTTCGCCGACACCCCAACCAAGCGTGTCTTGCCACCCGATTTAAACGACAACAAAATCATCAATACCCTCGTCAGCCTGCAAGAACGTGAGCCTGATCATGATGTGATTTTAATTAGTAAAGACATCAATATGCGCCTAAAAGCGCGCGCTTGCGGTGTTGGCGCCGAGGATTATCAAAACGACCAACTGCTGTCGGACGTGTCGCTACTGGAAAAAGGTTACCGCGTGCTGAAGGGGTCATTTTGGGACGGCCAAAGCGCAGTGGAAACCTTCCACGACAGCACAGGTACTTACCACAAACTGCCCAAAACCAGCATTCCTGAGCATTTGGGTGTAAACCGCTTTTTATTGGACGAGGCGGGTTTTGTTGGGCGTGTGGCGCGCATCGACACCGAGCACGTTATTTTGCAAGACATGCCGCCTGAACAGCTGCTATCACGCAGCGCTTGGGGGCTGACGCCGCGCGATATTCCGCAAGCGCTGGCCTTGCACCTGTTGCTCGATCCTGAGGTTCACATTGTGACTCTTACAGGGCAAGCAGGCTCAGGGAAAACTATTTTGGCTTTAGCCGCCGCCATTGAAATGACGGTAGCCAGCAACCAGTTCCGCCATATCATCGCCACACGCTCCACTCAAGGGCTGGACGAAGACATCGGCTTTTTACCAGGCACCGAGCGCGAGAAGATGGAGCCTTGGCTCGGTGCGATTACCGACAACCTCGAAGCATTACACGACGGCGACGAGCACGCGCCCAGCAGCATCGAGTACATACTGCAAAAAGTACCTCTGCAATTTAAATCTTTAAACTACATTCGTGGTCGTAGCTTTCAGCACAGCTTAATTTTGATCGACGAGTGCCAAAACCTTACGCCGCATCAAATGAAAACCATCATCACCCGCGCAGGCACGGGTTCAAAAGTCATTTGCCTTGGCAATCTCACCCAAATCGACACCCCTTACCTCAACGCCATGAGCTCAGGGCTGACCTATTTGATCGAGCGTTTTAAAGGCTTTGACCACGGCGGCACCATTAACCTTGAAGGCTCACCGCGCTCTATTCTGGCCGAATACGCCGAGGCACACTTGTAGGCAAGGCGGCGTACGCGCCGCTTTTGACCTTTTAATAAACTTAAACTATACCTTCGCCACTCTTTATAACTTTTTTAGAGATGCCCACATGATTAAAGCCAGCCTCAGCCTTCTTATCGCGGCCTGTTCTTTACCGCTTTTTGCCGCACCCGCACCCACTCCCGCAGCGGCTCCTGCCGTAGAGGAGCAAGTGTACGAACTGGAATTTGAAACCGACTCCAACTGGACCAGCATTGAAATCCGCGACGATGCCGTATTCGTCAACGCCCCAGCAGGCGAAACCATGAATATTACCGCCAAAGATGGCTTGCGCTCTTTTAACCTCTCGCAAAAGAAAATCTATCTGCGCAACGGCTCGCGCGGCATGATGAATATGAACCTGTACGTCAAATCCAAAAACAACGTCCTAGGTTTGACCATCTGCAAAGGCTCACCTTCGAGCTACACCTCGATCAAATCAGGGCAAGCTCGCCAGAAAAACGACCTCAAAGAGAAAGACCACTGCGAACAAGCGGCCTTAGTACTGCAATTGTTTTAAAAGCCCATCTGCACTTCTAAGTAGCCTTGGCTTTCGCCAAGGCGCTTATCCAAGCCCTGCGCCAGCCCAAGCTTTAGCGGCAACACCATCTGATAGCCCAGCACCAGCTCCACATTCAGCTCCAAACCCAAGGCATCCAAGGGCTTAGCTTGCGCTCCTGTAAAGGCACTGGCATCCGCGCCCCAAAGCGTTAAACCCAGATCTCCCAAGCCCAAAGGCCATAAACCCCAGTTGCGCTCAACGCGATACAGCCAAGTATCCACACTGAGCTTGGCGCTGTAGAACGCCTCCCCTGTTTGCACACCAAAACGGTAACCAGGCAAACTATAAAGACTGCGACCAAACAGCAGCACCTCATCACGCAAACGGCTGCCTCCGAGCACAAAGGGCGTCATTTCACCATTTTGATAGCCACCTATAAGCCAAGCGCGCAGCACGCTGCGCCCTGGCAAGTCCCAGTTATGATTGACACGCAGCTGGGTACGCGTGCCTTGGTAATCATTACTAGGCAGGTCAGCGTTTTCGACAGTCAGATCGGCGTAGCTACCCCAGCCTGCACCGCGCACATTGCGGTAGTATTCACGGTTGTCAAAAGTCAGCGCCACACCCGCCAGCACTTCATCAGGCAGATCGCGCACGACCATGCCTGTAGGCACTTTGACCCAAGTATTTTGATCCAAACTTAGCCCCGCATGCAGCGCCAGCTCATCCTCCCAAGCACTTGCCAGATAACAGCGCACCAAGCGCAGCTGATCGCGCTCCGCTAGGGCGTAGTCGGTTTTGGGGCGATTGGGTAAATCATAAAAAGTATGGCTGCGCATCCAAGCCAGCTGCCAGCGCTTATCGTACTGGTACTGCAAAGTGCCATCGACGACCGTATTACGGCTGTCAAAGCTTAAATCCAACGTGTAGTTATGCCGCCCCAGCGCATCATTACCGCTTACTTGCACGCCCAAAGAAGAGGAGTACTCATCCACATACCACAGCGGCCACCAAGCATGAGGGCGCAAGCTCGCCCAAGGGGAATAAGCGCTTTTCGTGCTTGGCACTGTGCCCTGTGCGCTAGGTGGATAGTTATATTGGCCGGCATAGCGCACTAAGTCCTCTTGGCTAAGCTTCTTGGGCTCTTGCACTTTTAAGCGAAAGCCCTCGGCGCTGTATTCTTGATAGAACAGCTGTCCAGACAGGCTATGCGGCTGAAACGCGCCGGTGTTCGTCGCGGTCAGAGCACTCAACTGCTGAGTATTTAAGTTCAGCTGGTAGAGGTTGTAAACACCTTGATAGTCGGCACTAAAGAGCACCGTGTCGCTATCTATAAACTACACCTGATGCTCCACCGCTTTGGTTTGGGTCAGCTTCTGCCAAGTGCGAGTGGCCAAATCAAAACGCGCCAAATCCCAGCCCTGCTGCGCAAGCTTTATGCTGGCCACCAAACTTTGCCCGTCGGGACTGATTGCAAAATCCCCCAATACTGTCTCTTGGCTGCGCCATAGGATTTCTTCGTGCCCATCTAAACCCAGTCGCGCCAGCTCGCTGACTCCTTGCACTTTGCGGCTTGCAAGCAGCTGGGTTTCATTGAGAAAGCGCGCAAAACGCCAGCGCCCTGCCTGAGTCAAACGCTGCCAGCCACCCTGCTGCGGCCACAAGAACAAATCGTTCCACATCCGACCATCGGCGTGCGTTACCGCGCGTGAAATCAGCACCTGCCCCAAAGCCGACACATCCATAGAGGTCACATTGGGTTTCACCGCAATTTTCTTTTGAAAATACCAGCCCTGTGCATCTTGCTGCCACAGCCCTAAATAGCCGCGATCTTCACCGTCGCTGCGCACCTGCCATAAGCCAGAAGACGAGCCAGCCGTAACCTGCTCGCTATTAAGCTCTGTCAGCAAATCCTGCCCGCTTTCATCCTCTACCGCCTTAGGCCATTTTTGTTCAAGCCAAACCAAGAAATCTGGCCACATATCCGTAAAGCTTTTGCCAAACACTTGCCGCGCGGTGCGATCCTGCAAAAAATACGGCAACAAACGTCGGCTGTACGCCTGCATATAAAGCGCTATGCGCTCCTGGCCGTAGGTTTGCGCCACATACTGCCAAAAATACGCACCATAAAGATAAGACTTAGAAGTCGGCCAATCGCGCAAAGGAATCACCACCTCATTGAGATCATCGGGCTGCTGCTCCAACTCGGCGCGCATTTGCATAGGCAAGTAGCTGCCCGTTAAACGCCCATAACCCAGCTCAACATCACTCTCCAAATACACCGCCAAACCTTCACTAAAAAGCGCAGGGGTCAACAAATGCGGGAAAAACCACGGCTGGCGGCCAAAGATATTCAGCCCCAGTGCGGGTGCGCCTCGGCTTTGATTTAAATGCAGCACATGCACATATTCGTGACGAATTAGACCGTGCAGCCACTCGTCCATTTGCTCCAAACCCGACACCTCATCGGGCGGGCTAGCAAAAATACGCATCTGGCTAAAAGGCAAAGGCGTGGCCCAGCCGTTGGAAAAATCGAAATCATCGACCAGCACCATCTGCGTCTTATCGCGCGGTGCTTGCTGGAAAAAAGGCAACAACTCCTCATGAACGCGCTCGGCAATGGCCAAAGCATGTTGAGCGGTCGCCTCCAGGCTTTGGGGGTAGTGAATCAGAAAGTGCGTGCTTTCACGGCTTTGCCACTGCTGTTTGGGCTGCCAAGCCACCGAATCGGCTTGCACCCACTGACTAAAAAAGCAACAGATTAAAGCCAAGTAACGCATAGGTTCATCCTTAAAGCTCAAAGAGGCGCTAGCTTACCCTGCCCAGGCAAACTAAGCAGCCAAGGCCATTAGTGAAAAAAACGACAAAATCAAAAACAGCAAAAACGCCGCCAAGCCAGATGGCATCGGGCTTTTCTCAGATATGCACACCATCTGTGGATAATTTGCTGGATAACTTATTTATAAGGCTCAAAAAGCCAGTGCCGGCGCGCTTTTTTAGGCTTTGTACAAAATCGCATCAGATTTTATTTTCTTTATTTTTCAATAAGTTAGACTGGTGTTTTATTTTGCAAAAAAACACTGTATTTTTTCTAGGAAGAACATAAAGCCCAACGACCTGTGTGCATAACCAGAAAACCAAGAACAAAATCAAGCTGAAAATATCCCAAATGGGGCTTGTTTTTTATTTTAATTTTTATTCATCAAGATTAATCCACACATTCTGTGCATAACTTTGTTGGAAAGTGTTTTGTAACCTTCTGTAACCCTAGTAAAACCTAAGCCTTACCGCTTTTGGTTATTTTTTAACCAAATAAAAATGCTATGCTTTTCAATAACTTAGCTTAATCAATAGGCAGCATTGGCATATCCGTGCCATTTATGACGGGCATTTTCAGCCGATTTCACCTTTGTGTATAAAAGTGAAAGTACCGTAAAAAACGCCTTGCTATTTGGCAAGCCCACTAGAATGCGCTACCGCCCCAAAGTGTTCACTTACTTGCCAATAAAACCTTGCCTACGCAGCATAAAAAAAGCCAAAGCACGGGCCTTGGCTTTTTTTAAAAAATAAAACCAAAAAATTACAGGCCAAGGCGTTTGGCCAGTTCATCGGCTGGCATATAACCAGGGATCAGCTCACCTTTTTCGGTGATGATGGCAGGCGTGCCTGTTACGCCCAGTACATGGCCTAGGTCGTATTGTTCGGCAACAGGGGATTGACATTGTTTGGCACTGGCCAACACTTTATTCATTTTGGCTTCCTGCTCGTAATAGTCTTTTTCTGCACCTGAATTACCCTGCTGAGCTTTCTGTGCTGCCAAGCCTAGATTGCGCTGCAAGGATTTCAGAGTGGTCATAGTGCCAGTGCGATCATCGGCGCACCATACCGCATCAATCTTGCGA
>JBDKHD010000110.1:0-3370 GCA_039797885.1 Pseudomonadota bacterium | reverse complement strand
GCCTTGAGCGCGGATTTCGACGATAGCCTCATCTAAGAGCGCTTGGCGCAGGTTGCCGTGGTGGTAGTTTTGTTCGTTTTTATTCATTTGTTTGCTTCATGTAATCACTGCACACATTTTGATTGACCCGTTTTAGAGGCTCGTTCTAGTATGTGTGCATTGTAAACATTCATCCCAAGATAACAATAAAAGGGGATTTCCATGCGAAGCCACGCATTATGCCGCAAGGCAGTTTTATCCGTTGCTGTTTTTTTCTCTGTTTCCGTTTTTGCCCAAGAGCCGCTGCCTGTGCAGGTGGTGAGCGCGCATTGGCAAGATTACGCGCACCCTGTGCCGTTAAGTGGCTTGTTGGAAAATAAATCTGAGCAAAATTTGGCCTTTAAAGTGGGCGGTTTTGTGCGCCAGACACGCGGTTTTGCGGGGCAGTGGGTGAAAGAGGGCGAGGTGTTGGCCACCTTAAACCTAGAGGAGATCGACGCCCAAGTCGCTAAAGCGCAGTCAGTGCTCGATAACGCTGAGCGTAATCTGGAGCGTTTTGAAAATTTGCGTGGCAAAGACGCACTCTCCGATGAACAGTTGCAAGCCGCGCAAACACGCATGGACGTGGCGCGCTCGGATTTGACCGTGGCCAAATTCAACCAGCGCCATGCGGTGATTCGTGCGCCCGCCGATGGCCGTGTGCTGAAGCGTTTTGTCGAAGCCAACGAAATGGTTGCACCGGGCACGCCCGCCTTTTTATTCGCACCCAAGCAAAGTGGCTGGGTGCTGCGCGCCAATGTCACCGATCGCGATATCGTGCGCCTAAGCCTAAACGACAAGGCGCAGGTCTCTTTGGATACTTACCCTGGTGTGGTCTTTAGTGCGCAGGTCAACGAGTTGGCGGCGCGTGCGGGGTTGACGCAAACCTTTGCGGTGGAGCTGCGCGTGACTCCGCAAGAGGCTTATCCGTTTTTGGCGGGTTTTGTGGGCAAGGCGGAAATCATTCCTGAAAAAACCCGCAAGGTTTTGCTCTTGCCGACGACGGCTTTAGTGCACGCTTCGCGCCCTCAGGCCATTCGTGAGGTGGGCGTGCAAAGTGAGGTTGAGGTCTTTGTACTCAAAGACGGTAAGGCCTCGTTGCGCAAAGTGCCGCTGATTGCCTTGGTCAACGGCAATATGGTGATTGCCTCGGGCTTGAACGAAGGTGAGCAGGTGGTGACGACGGGCGCCGCTTATTTAAGTGAAGGTCGTGCTGCCAAAATCGTGCCCTTGGTCGCGCAATAAGGAGCCAGTATGAAAATTCCAGAACTGGCGATTAAAAACCACCTTGCGACCTTTATGGCTTTTGTCATTTTGTTTGTCGCAGGTGTGGCGGCTTTTTTTACCATGCCGCGCTCAGAGGATCCACACTTTGATTTCCCCTCTACCTTGGTCTTGGTGGTGGCACCTGGCACGACCGCAGCCGACATGGAAAAGCTTGTCGTCGATCCCATCGAAAGTGAAATCAACGAGCTCGATGACCTGAAATTCATTCGCACCAACATCGAAGACGGCATGGCCAGCCTGCATGTGGAGTTTTTCTTTGGTGTCGATGGCACGAAGAAGTACGACGACGTGGTGGCGGCGCTGAATAAAGTCCGAGATCAGCTCCCAGACAACGTGACGGCCATTAAAACGCTGAAACTAGAGCCTTCGGACGTCAGCATGTTGCAGCTGGCCTTGGTGTCCGATCAGGCCGACTACCGCGAGCTTAAACGTCATGCCGAAGCCCTAGAGAAACAGCTGGAGCGCGTAGCGGGCGTGAAGCGGGTGGATATCGACGCCTTGCCACAGCTGGAAGTGCAGGTGCAGGTCGAGCAAGCCAAGGTCAACGCGCTGGGCATCAGCTTGGCGGAAATCAGCAAGGCCATTCACAGCGCCAGTCAGAATATCCCAGGCGGCTATGTGCAGGCGGGCGAGCGCCGCTTTACCGTGCGCACCAGTGGCGATATTGAATCTTTAGAACAGCTGGAGCACACAGTGGTGCGCGCGCAGGGCAACAGCATCATTTATTTGCGCGATATTGCCCATGTCAGTTTTACCGAGGGCTTGCCTGTTTATAAAGCGCGTTTTAACAACCAAAAAGCGGTGTTTTTATCCGTGGTGCAGCGCCAAGGCACACAGGTGTTTCAGGTGCGCAAAGCGGTGCAAGCCGTGCTGGATGCTTATCAGCCCAAGCTGCCTGAAACCATAGTCATGCCCGTGGTGATGGATCAAGCCGAAAGTGTGGAATATCAGGTTTCAGGCTTTTTAGATAATTTGAACGAAGGCTTGGTGTTGGTGGCCTTGACGACCTTGTTTGTACTGGGTTTTAAAGCCTCGGTGGTGGTGCTGGCGGCCATTCCGATTTCGATTTTTATTGCCATTGGCTGGTTGGATTTAGCGGGGTTTGGCTTAAACCAAGTCAGCATCATCGGCCTGGTGATTGCGCTGGGGATGCTGGTGGATAACGCCATAGTGGTGATGGAAAACATTGGCCGCCATGTGCGCGAAGGCAAAAGTGGGCGCGAAGCCGCGATTGCAGGCAGCAACCAAGTGGCGCTGTCTATTGTGGCAGGAACCATCACCACCGTACTGGCCTTTATCCCTATGGTGATGATGCAAAACGGCGCAGGGGCTTTTGTGCGCGCTATGCCTGTGACGGTGATTTTTGCGTTGGTGGCTTCCTTGCTGGTGGCAATGACGCTCACACCTTTGCTGTCCACGCGTTTGGGCAAAAGCATCAATGCCGCCCCTTGGCTGCAACGCAAATTGCAAGCTGTGGCAGACGGCTTTTATACGCGCAACCTCAATAAAGCCTTACGCCGCCCCAAAACCACTTTGGGTATTGCGGTGGGCTTGCTGATCGGCAGCTTGGCGCTCTTTCCCTTGATTGGGGTGAGCCTCTTTCCCAAGGCCGAAAAGCCCATGCTGTTCGTCAATATCGATATGCCCGAAGGCGCGGGTTTCGAGCAAACGGATAACATGGCCAAGCTTATCGAAAAACAAGTGCGCTCCTATGACATTGTTGATGGCATCGCCACGAATATTGGCCGTGGCAACCCAAGGGTGTACTACAACACCAGCCCTGCTCGGCAAAAGCCCAGCGTGGCGCAGCTGTTAGTAACGCTCAAAACCCGCGATACCGATGCCACCAAGGACTTTGTGGCCAGCCTGCGTCAAAACTTTAGCCAGATAGCAGGCGCTAAGGTAACGGTGAAAGAGTTTATGCAAGGCCCTGCTATTGTTGCGCCTGTGGAGGTGCGCGTGCTGGGTGATAACTTGCACGACATTCAACAAGCCGCACGCACTGTGGCTGCCATTATGGAAAAAACCCCAGGCTTAATTGCCGTGGAAAACCCGATGGACACCA
>JBDKHD010000109.1:0-3008 GCA_039797885.1 Pseudomonadota bacterium | reverse complement strand
CTGTCTTTTTTAGTAAAAGAATTAAAAACCAACGCCAGCACTTACAAGTTCGACACCAACGAGCGCCTGGAGCTGGATCGCGATAAAGCCCAATGGGCCACCACCTCCGCCGAGCTGGACGACCTGTGGCGCAAACGTCTTAAAAACGCCATTTTAAACCTGCAAAGCGGAGGCAAAGAACCCAAAGCCGCCATCGAGCTTTTGCAAAAGCGCTATCAAAACCAGCTCAACCGTACCCATCAGATTAAATCTGATGACGCCTTTGAAATGTTTATGAACACCGTCACGCACGCTTTCGACCCACATACCCAGTATCTGTCTCCGCGCAGCAGCGAAAACTTTAACATCAATATGAGCCTGTCTTTGCAAGGTATCGGTGCGGTACTGCAAAGCGAAGATGAAAACACCAAGGTCGTGCGCCTCGTACCGGGCGGCCCTGCAGCCAAAGCGGGCAACCTTGCACCTGCCGATAAAATCATCGGTGTTGGTCAAACCGTAGGCGATATGACTGACGTTATTGGTTGGCGCTTGGATGAAGTCGTGGATTTAATTCGCGGCCCCAAAGGCAGCACAGTGCGCCTAGAAATTATTCCCGCCAACAGCAACGGCGAAAGCAAAATCGTGTCCATTGTGCGTGATGACGTAAAACTGGAAGAGCAATCCGCTCAAAAAGAAATTATTGAAATCAAACAAAACGGCAAAACGCGCAGAATTGGCGTGATCGACATCCCAGCCTTTTACATCGACTTTCAAGGTCGCATGGAAAACAAGCCCGACTACACCAGCACCACGCGCGACGTAGCCAAACTCATTATCGAGCTGAAAAAAGAAGGTATAGACGGGTTAATTATTGACCTGCGTAACAACGGCGGCGGCTCGCTGGAAGAGGCCATCAGCCTCACAGGCTTATTCATTCCCACAGGCCCTGTCGTGCAAGTGCGTGGGGCAAACGGCCGCGTCGATGTGCTTGCCGACACCGACCCCGACGTGCTTTATGAGGGTCCATTAAGCGTGGTCGTCAACCGTTTGAGCGCGTCGGCCTCGGAGATTTTTGCAGGAGCTATTCAAGACTATAACCGTGGCATAGTGGTTGGTAGCCAAACCTTTGGTAAGGGCACGGTGCAATCGCTACGCCCCTTGCGCCAAGGCCAACTTAAAATCACTCAAGCCAAGTTCTACCGCATTTCAGGCGACAGCACTCAGCACAAGGGCGTCATCCCCGACATCAGCTACCCCTCGCTTTTTGACAGCGAAAAAATCGGTGAAAGCGCACTGGGCGAGTCTTTACCTTGGGATGCCATTCGCCCCACTCTATTTATGGCCAGCAATACCGACCTAAGCAAGGACATCAACCAGCTGCGCAAGCTGCACGAGCAGCGCGCCGCCAACGACCCCGACTTCAACTACCTCAATGCCCAACGTAAGTTCATCGACGAGCTGCGTACGCAAACTCAGGTTTCATTGAACAAAGAGACGCGTGAAAAAGAGCGCAAAACCAACGATGACAAGCGCTTAAAGCTGGAAAATGAACGTCGAAAAGCGAAAAACTTGCCACTTTTGACTTCGTTGGATGAGCTGGATGCCGACCCTGTCGATGCGGAGCTTTCCGTCAACAACAGCGAAGCCAAAGCCGAGAAAAAAGGCGATAAGAACAAAAACGGTAAAGGTAAACCCGAGAAAAAAGACAAAGAACGCGATGCGATATTAGTAGAAACGGCGCAAATCCTGCTGGACTACGACAAGCTCAGCCAAAGCTCTACCCCCCTCACCGCCCAACAAGAAAAGAGCGCCAAATAGGCGCTCTTAGATAGCGGATTGGTAACCTAACTCAGTTAACACCCAAGGCTTGGCGAAACTCAGGGTCATTGAAAATGTATTGCCACACACGGCTTAACACATCATTGACCCAGACTTCGTTGTACTCCGTCACAGGCGATGCCGCCAAAGAGCGCATTTCATTGATGCCATAAGGCTTAGTAAAAGTACGACCACCATCAATCACCGTCATTAAAAAGCGAATTTCAATTCCGCATTCGTTTACCACGGCATTTTCATTACAGCGATAGAAAAACTTCTGAATACTGAGCTGCACTTTAAGCGGCTCTTCGCTGCCTCCTGCCCCAAAGCCCAGCTTCTTTAACGAGCGCTGTAAGTCTCCAGTGAGCACATCCGCCAACGCCTTATCCGACAATAAAGGTGAGCGGTCGGGGGCGATACCACCGCGCGTACCCAGCACATTACTTTCTTGGCTGCGCTCATCCACGGTACGCACTAAGGCATCACGCGCCACCGTAGTACGGCCTTTGACTTCAGGCTGAGTAGTTAGGCTGATGGTCTGCGGAGCCAGTGCACAGCCCGTTAAGCTTAAAGTCATGGCCGCAACGACCCATAAAACAACATTACGCATGAGGTATATCCTTCTCTTTTCGTTTAAAAACTAAGGTGCTTTCGTTGGAGTCTTCTTCGCTAAAACGGTAGCCCGACTTGTCGAAGTGATGCAGCTTGCTGTCGTCGTTCAAACCCTGCTGCACAATATAGCGCGCCATGAGTCCTCGCGCTTTTTTGGCGTAAAAACTGACGATTTTAAACTGGCCATTTTTCTCGTCCTTAAAGACAGGCGTAATCAGCTTAGCGTTCAGTTTTTTCGGTTTGATTGCCGAAAAATACTCATTAGAGGCCAAGTTCACCACCACGTTCGAGCCACTTTGCGCCAACTGCCCATTTAAGTGCTCGGTTAGACTCTCGCCCCAAAAAGCGTAAAGGTCTTTACCCTTGGCATTGGCCAGCTTAGTGCCCATTTCCAAGCGATAAGGCAGCATGAGATCCAAAGGTTTCAGCACGCCATAAAGGCCACTTAAAATACGCAGATGCACCTGGGCAAACTTCAGCTCTTTCGTGCTCAGCGTTTGCGCCTCTAGCCCCTGATACACATCGCCTTGAAAGGCAAAGAGCGCACTCTTGGCTTGGCCTTGAGGAAAAGGCAAACGCCAGCTTTGATAACGCGAGAC
>JBDKHD010000108.1:0-2769 GCA_039797885.1 Pseudomonadota bacterium | reverse complement strand
TGAGGCCTTTGCCATCACGCAGGGCTTGCATGGCGGCTTCCATATCGAAAGTGGGGTGTGTCATAGGTCATCTCTTTTTTGCATAGGATAAAGAAATGACACAGAATTATGAACACTGCCGCCCCAGAAGACTGAAACCACGGTTTTCAGTCTTCACTTAGTTAATTAGAACTTAACTTGTGGGTGAAGCCCGGCGCGAGTAGCTAAGGTGTATAGCATATCAAGGCTAAAGTCTTCAGCATTGCCTTTAAGCAAGCGAGAAACCCTAGGTTGAGTAATTTTCAACTGCTTAGCCGCTTCAACCTGAGTAAGCCCTTGTTCTTTAATTCGCTGCGCAGTACGAATCATAAACTCAGTGCGTAGCTTCATTATTTCGGCTTCTATTGGGTCAAAACCTAGATCAGCAAACACGTTGCCGCTACTTTCAATCATACGGTTGTCATCGTTTTTCATTGTTTCACTCCTATTAGCTTATAGCGGGAAGCCGCTAACTCTATATCCGCCTTGCTCGTTTTCTGTGTTTTCTTCTGAAAAGCATGAAGCACATAAACCGCTTTATCGTATTTCGCTACATAGACAACGCGGAATGCGCCATTGTCATCGCGGTACCGTACCTCATAAGCCCCAGCACCTACCGTTTTCATAGGCTTAAAATCCCTAGGGTTTCCGCCATATTGGATAATCATTAAATCAACCCCTAACGCAGAACGAACAGCGTCAGGCATAGCCCTTAAATCATCCAAACTAGAACCGACAAATATAATTTCTTTCATGGTTCAAACTATACAAGTACTTATATAATTATACAAGTATTTGTATAGAACGAGTTTCCTGTTTCTGGGGTCACTGGTTCAAGTCCAGTCATTGCTACCACGCATTCCAAGGCCTAGCAGGTTAACACCTACTAGGCTTTTTTTTTTAGCCCAGTTCGTATTTCGGGCGCGCAGCTAAAAGCTCTTGCGTGTAAGCCTGTGTTGGGTTTTCCAGTACTTGCGCGCAACTACCCTGCTCGATGATTTTTCCATTTTTCATCACGGCGACGCGCTGTGCAATTTGGCTGATGATGGATAAATCGTGGGTGATAAATAAATACGCCATCCCCATTTCTTCTTGCAGCTCTTTTAATAAGCTCAGCACTTGCCCGCGCAAAGATAAATCCAAAGCACTGGTCGGCTCATCACAAATAATCAGCTCTGGCTCAACCGCTAATGCGCGCGCGATGGCAATGCGCTGGCGTTGGCCGCCTGAAAATTCATGAGGATAACGGTTTAAGTGTTCGATTTTTAACCCCACTCGCTCCAGTAAAGCGCCTGCTCGTTGCTCTCTTTCTTTTTGGTTTTTTCCTACACCCAATGCCTGCATGCCTTCGGTTAAAATATCGCGCACGCTAAAACGCGGGTTCATGGAAGAAAACGGATCTTGAAAGATAATTTGAATTTTTTTGCGCAGTGGCAAAAATTGCGCGGCTGAAAGTGCGCCGATGTTTTTTCCTGCAAAATAAATCTCGCCGCCGTGCAATTTTTCCAGCTTTAAAATCCCGCGCCCTAAGGTGGATTTACCCGAACCACTCTCCCCGACCAGCGCCAACGTTTCGCCTTTATAAAGTGTTAAATCGACCCGATCGACCGCGCGGGTGTAATCTTTCTGCCGAGAAAACAAGCCTGTTTTCTTGGGGAAATAAATCTGTGCTTGGCGAATCTCTAATAACGGCTCGGCCTGAGTGGGTGTTAAATAAGGCTGATGCTTAGGAATAAAAGCCAACAGCTCTTGGCTGTATGGGTGCTTGGGCGCGCGGAAAAAATCCACTACCGAATTTTGCTCAACGATTTCGCCCTGCTGCATCACCGCCACACGATCGGCCATTTCGGCAACCACACCCATATCGTGCGTAATGAATAAAATAGCCAGCTGGCGTTTTTGTTTTATCTGGTTTAGCAGCGTCAAAATTTGTTTTTGTATGGTGACATCCAAGGCGGTGGTTGGCTCGTCGGCAATCAAGAGTTTAGGCTCGCACGCCAAGGCCATGGCAATCACGATGCGTTGCTTTTGCCCGCCTGAAAGCTGATGCGCAAACCAATGCTGCCTGTGCTTGGCATCGGGAATCCCAACTTCATTAAGCAAAGCCAAGACCTGTTCAGACAGTGCTGCGCCCGTTAATTTACGATGCAGTATTAAGGCTTCGGCAATTTGCTGCCCTACTGTTTTAACTGGATTTAATGCCGTTTGTGGCTCTTGAAAAACCATGGCTATGTCTTTGCCACGCACTTTATTCATTTGCGCTTCGGTCAGGCTAAATAAATCTTGGCCTGCCAATTTCACTTGGCCTGCGCGAATGTGCAACGCATTGCCCAGTAAACGCATAATGGCTAAAGCAGTAAGCGATTTGCCTGAACCGCTACCGCCAACCAAAGCCAATATCTCGCCTGCCTGAATATGAAAGCTCAGCCCTTTGAGCAAAGGTTCATTAGCGGCAACCTGTAAGTTTTCGACTTTTAATAAAAGCTCGTTCATATTTTTGCCTTATTTAAACCTTGGATCAAAAGCATCACGCACTCGATCGGAAAATAAATTAGCGGCTAATACCAGCACAAACATTAGGCTAAATGCCGACAGTACCGTCCACCACACCACAGGCTCGCGCGATAATTCTGCGCGTGCATCGTTGATCATATTGCCCCAGCTTGCCATAGAAGCATCCACACCCACACCAACGTAAGACAGCACCGCTTCGGCCAAGACAAAGCCGCTAAAATCCAACACCAAAGAAAT
>JBDKHD010000107.1:0-4506 GCA_039797885.1 Pseudomonadota bacterium | reverse complement strand
CGTGCAAAAACGGCGGAAGCCGCACAGGCACTGGTGCAAACGCAGCTTTTTTCAGAAATCAACAAGCAGACGTTGGCCGATTTTCTTGGGCTTGCTTACTAGCGAGTCTGCGTATTTCCCTTTATAGTGCAGGGCTTTTCTAGATCTGTGAGTGTGAAAAATGGCAAAGAGTTTTGATATTCAAGGAGTGCTTCACTCCATCGGCCCAACCCAAAGTTTTGGCCAAAACGGTTTTACCAAACGTGAGTTTGTAGTCAAGCTCACCGGAGAGGGAGAAAAAGCCGAATACCCCAATTACGTTGCCTTGGAATTATTAAAAGACAAGTGCGCGTTGATGGATAATTACCGTGTTGGCAGCGAAGTGAAAGTAACTTTTAATTTATCTGGGCGCTTGTGGTCAGCACCGGGCAAGCCCGAAAAATGCTTTACCAGCTTGCAGGCTTGGCGTGTAGAGGCGGCATCGGCCTCGGGTGATGCTTACAGCCAAAGCATGCCCGATTACGAAGGCCCAGCCTACGACGACAGCGATCCTTTTTAATACTGCACAAACCAGTGCCGCTCCCAAGCGAGCAGCACTTTTTCTGGGTATTTAGTGCGCCCAAGACTGCCGTTATAGCGGGCAAGGGCGCGAATAAAATCGTCTTTTTCTTTATTTAAATAGTGTCTCAATATGGTGCAGCCATAACGCAAATTGGTTTGCTCGTGCATTAGATTGTCGCTGGGTCTGCCGATTTCTTTTTTCCAAAAAGGCATCACTTGCATATAGCCTTGTGCGCCCACGCTGGAAATAGCAAAACGCTCAAAGGCACTTTCGATTTGAATCACCGCCAGCACCAGCTCGGGCTGTACGCCGGCACGCGCGGCTTCGCTGTGCAAAATACGCAAAAACTCTACGCGCTTTTTATCATCGGGCATCCAGCGTTTTAAGCGTGTTGAGACATCAAGCAGCCAGACTTCGGCCTCGTATTTATCATCAAAAGAGTCGTTGTTATTGACTGCTATTTTCAGCGCTTCACGCAGTTCAGGATCGACAGCCGTTGCCGCCGCCCAGCTGGGTAGGCTAAAACAGAGCAATAGGCTAAGCACTAGGCTTAGCCCTGTTGCGCGCAACGCTAGGCTTAGCATTGCACCTTGGCTTGCAAGAAGCTGAGGATATCTTGACGGGCGACCTCGGCTTTAACGCCATCACGGCGTGCAGTGTATTCCACTGTGCCAGCTTCGATCCCCCGGTCGGACACCACCACGCGATGCGGGATACCAATCAGCTCCATATCGGCAAACTTCACACCTGGGCTGGTTTTTTTATCGCGGTCGTCAAAATAGACTTCGATGCCAGCGGCTTTGAGTTCGGCGTACAGTGCATCGGCGGCTTGGGTGACGGCCTCGGATTTGCCATAGCCCATAGGCACAATGCCCACATGGAAAGGAGCCATGCTGTTTGGCCAAATGATGCCGTTGTCATCGTGGTTTTGTTCGATGGCGGCGGCGACCACGCGGCTGACACCGATGCCATAGCAGCCCATGATCAGGGTTTTGGCCTTGCCGTTTTCATCCAGTACGGTGGCTTTCATGGCTTCGGAGTATTTGGTGCCAAGCTGGAAAATATGGCCGACTTCGATACCGCGCTTGATATCGAGCGTGCCTTTGCCATCGGGGCTTGGGTCACCAACGACCACGTTGCGCAGGTCACGAATTTCTCCTAGGGCAAAATCACGCTCCCAGTTTCCGCCCGTCAGGTGTGCGCCTTTTTCGTTGGCTCCACACACGAAATCCGCCATATGAGCCGCCGCACGATCAACATAGACTTTGGCTTTAAGCCCTTTAGGGCCAACAAAACCTGCGACACCGCCTAGTGCGATGATTTCCTCTTCACTGGCGAACTGCAAGGGTGAGGCAACGCCTGGGGTTTTTTCAGCTTTCACTTCGTTAAGTTCGTGATCGCCACGCAAGAAAAATACCACGGGGGCGGCGCTCTTGCCTTCGTCATCGGCTCCGCGCACTACTATGGCTTTGAGCACTTGGCTTGCAGGCACTTTTAAGAAGGCGGCCACATCTTCGATGCTTTGGGCATTGGGCGTGGCCACTTTGCTAAGCGCCTGAGCAGGAGCAGGGCGAGCGCCTGCGGGAGCTAAGGCTTCGGCCAGCTCGATGTTGGCGGCGTAGTCGCTGCTGTTGGAGAAGACGATGTCGTCCTCGCCTGAATTGGCCAGCACTTGAAACTCATGCGATTTGGCACCACCAATGGAACCGGTGTCGGCCATCACAGGGCGAAAATCTAAGCCTAAACGGTTAAAAATGTTGCAGTAGGCTTGGTGCATTTTTTGATAGGTTTCTTCCAGGCTTTCTTGGTTGCCGTGGAAGGAATAGGCGTCTTTCATAATAAATTCACGCGCACGCATCACGCCAAAACGGGGGCGGGTTTCGTCGCGGAATTTGGTTTGAATTTGATAGAGGTTCACGGGCAACTGTTTGTAGCTGGTCAGCTGAGTGCGGGCTAAGTCGGTGATGACTTCTTCGTGGGTTGGGCCAATGCAAAAGTCGCGGTTGTGGCGGTCTTTCACGCGCAGCAGTTCACCGCCATATTTAAACCAACGCCCAGTTTCTTCCCATAGCTCGGCAGGCTGTACCGCAGGCATCAGCACTTCTTGTGCACCGGCTTTGTTCATTTCTTCACGCACAACGGCTTCGACTTTGCGTAAAGATAACAAGCCAATGGGCATCCAAGTGTAAAGCCCCGCCGCCAATTTGCGGATCAGGCCCGCGCGTAACATGAGCTTGTGGCTCACCACCACGGCATCGGCTGGCGTTTCTTTTTCGGTTGTCAGTAAAAATTCGGTCGCGCGCATGAAATCAGCTCATCGAGAAGGGAAAGAAGGGCGCTGATTTTAGCGGGTTAAGCTCAAGGGAACAATGAGGGCTTGGGGCAAGCCCAAGCCTGAGGATTCGGTGTGCAAGGCGCTGGGTTTAGGTGCGCAAGGCGCTGAGCTGGTAATCCAGCTCATCGAGCTGGCCTGTCACCTGCTTGCTGCTTTGGTTGGCCTGCTGTGCCAGCTCGCTTAGGGTGCGTGCGGCATCTCCGATAACAGTGAGGTTGCGGGTGATTTCTTCGCTGACCGAGCTTTGTTCTTCGGCGGCCGTGGCCACTTGATGAATGTGGTCGGCAATGGCGGTGATGGCATCCACCACTTTTTGCAACGATTCATGCGCCTGCTGAGTTTGCTCCATCGCTCCTGTGGCCTGAGTACGGCCAAGCTCAATGATGCTCACCGCCTGCTTGACCTCATTTTGCAGGCTGTCGATCATGCTGCGAATCTCCGCTGTGGAGCTTTGAGTTTTGGAGGCCAGCGTACGCACTTCGTCGGCAACCACGGCAAAGCCTCGACCTTGTTCCCCCGCGCGGGCGGCTTCGATGGCGGCGTTTAAGGCCAGCAAATTGGTTTGCTCGGCTATGGAGCCAATCACCACCAAAATACGGTTGATGTCTTCGGAGCGCGCCGATACCTGAGTGATGGCTGCGCTTGCGGTGTTCATGTTGTCGGTCAGCTCCAGCGAGGAGTCCACCGCCGTAGCAAGGTTGCGTTGCGAGCGTGACACTTCGCTTTGAATGTCGTTGGCGCGCGTGGCGACATCGGCGGCAATGCTGGCAACTTGCTGAGCGGTGGCCGACATTTCTTGGGTGGCGGTGACGACGTTGGTGATTTCGTTTTGCTGGGCATCGGTGGCTTGCGTGGTTTGCTGGCTGGTGCGCAGGTTGGTGCTGGACTCGTTGCGCACCTTGACGCTGACGTCTTTGAGCGCCAGCACCATATCGCGGAGTTTTTGAATGAATTGGTTAAAACTGCCGCCAAGGCCATTTTCGTCGGTTTCGGTGCTGTATTTGGCTTTAGGGTCTTTCACCTGCACAGCCACGACTTTACCGCTGTCTTCACGAATCCAATAGCTTTCAAAGCTGCCTGTTTGCTTGGTGCTGTGCGCTAGGCTGCTGTTCACATAGCTGGCGTCTTGGCCGTCGTAGGCATTGGCTTCAAAGTGCGCGTAGATCGAGCTGATGCTGGTGTTGGAGCTTAAACTGGCTTCAAGCAGATTGCTCAGCTGTACGCGGTTGAGGCGCTCGCTGGGGTGCTTGATGCTGTCGCTGGCAATGCTTGCGGTGGTAAGTGCCACAGAGTAGGCCGAATTTATGTAGCCACTTACTTGCTCACTCAGTGCCAAAGTTTCGGTTTTCAGGCGCTCGGTGGCTTCTTGTTTCAAGCTTTTTTCCGACATGGTAGTCAGTAAATCGCTGATGCCGGTGATGCCTGCGTAACTGCGCCAGACTAACACCGCCCCCAACAGCAAAATAGAGAGGCTAACGACAACTAAAAGCTTGGTTTGAAGTGGAAGAGATTTCATTGATGCTGCCCGTATTGTCAGAATTTGTCATGAGTGTAGTTCAATTTGGGCGTTGGGCGTTGGGCGTTGGGCGCTGGGAGTGGGGAGTGGGGAGTGGGGAGTGGGAGTGGGGAG